>CAMZFW010000018.1 GCA_947306225.1 uncultured Bacteroidales bacterium | reverse complement strand
GTGGAACAAATCAAACAAATGAAAAGATAAAATTTATCTGCCAGACAATATTTTTCAGCAAGCGATGTTATTATGACATTATGGACAAGGAAATCAGAAAACAATACAGACTAGTATGGTACCTGATGGGAGCCATACTGATTGTCGACCAAGTGGTCAAAATATTGGTAAAGACCCACATGCACATAGGCGAAGAAATCCCGCTGATAGGTGACTGGTGCGTGCTGCACTTTGTGGAGAACGAAGGGTTCGCTTTCGGCATGAAACTAGGTGGGAGCGTAGGTAAGATTATCCTCACGCTGTTCCGTCTGCTGGCATCGGGAGCCCTGCTGTGGTTTCTGTTGCACAAAATCAAACGCGGCATGCGCAAACCGTTGGCGGTATGCTTAGGCTTAATAGTGGTAGGTGCCATCGGAAACCTGATAGACAGCTGCTTCTATGGCTTGATATTCAACGAGAGCTACTACAATGTAGCCCAACTATTTCCGCCCGAAGGGGGATATGCGCCGCTGCTGCAAGGACGTGTGGTGGATATGTTCTACTTCCCCTTGATTGATACCACATGGCCCGAATGGGTACCCATCTGGGGAGGAAAGCCGTTGGTGTTCTTCAACGCCATATTCAATGTGGCAGACTCTGCTATCACCATTGGCACTATTTGGCTGATTGTAGACCAGCTGTTTTTTGCCGAAAAGAGCAAAAAAAATGCCGATTTGCAGCCCACCGAAGCCGAGACTGTGAAAAAATAATACATGTGTATATCAGCATGTTGCAATTTTTATTGAAAAAAAATTTTGCTGATTGAAAAAAATGTAGTACTTTTGCAACCGATTTCAAGAGCGAAATTGATGGCGTTGTAGCTCAGTTGGTAGAGCAGAGGACTGAAAATCCTTGTGTCACTGGTTCAATTCCAGTCAATGCCACAAAAAAAGAAAGGGAAGCAATAATAATTGCTTCCTTTTTTCGTTATTATATACGCGCATGTGCGCACTCCAATCAAACACTATGACTCCCGATGACTAAGATACTAGTAGTAGACGACGAACAAGATCTCCGCGAAATACTGCGGTTCAACCTACAAGGCGAAGGATTTGAAGTGTCCACTGCGGGAAGCGCAGAAGAGGCCTTAGCCTTGATGGAGCAGACGGATGGAGAGGACTACGCCCTAGTGATACTGGACGTGATGATGGAGCGCATGTCGGGCTACGACATGGCTCAACACCTCCGCCAACAAGGCGACAACACCCCCATCATCTTCCTCACTGCACGCGACGGACATGACGACCAACTGGCCGGCTTTGCCCATGGGGCGGACGACTATATCACCAAGCCTTTCGCATTCGACACCGTGTTGGCACGCATCAAGGCGGTGCTGAAGCGGACACAGCCCACAGCTACCAATGAAACGGTCTTTGGCACACTCAGCATCGACACGGCCAATATGCGCGTCTGCGTAGCGGGAAAAGAGGTGGAACTGACTCGGAGGGAGTACAGGATACTCTGTCTGTTAGCACAACACCCAGAATACTATTTCACACGCGAGGAGATTCTAGACCAGGTATGGCCCAACGACACGCTGGTGAACGACCGCAGCGTGGATGTACATATCGCACGACTGCGAAAGAAGCTGAGCGGCGAAGGTTGGCGGGTGGCAAACAAGACTGGATTTGGATACACTCTTAAAAAATAAGGGACATGGGTACTGGTTCGATAATAACGGTCTTGCTGCTGGTCGTGGCACTTGTGCTGGTCGTGTGGTTTGCCCACAGGTTGCACCGTCAGGTGCGGAACGAGCAACTGCTGAGAGCCGAGGCAGAAGAGTCGAAACAACAGATTATTATAGAGCAAGCACGCAACCGGCAGTTGAAACAGGAAATGACTAGCAATATCGCCCACGAGCTCAAGACTCCCGTGAGCTCGATACGAGGGTATTTGGAGATATTGCTAGGCGACAAGCCTGTAGACGAAGACCAACGGCACTATTTCTTGGAACGCTGTTATAGCCAGACCCTACGCCTATCGGACTTGATTAACGACGTGTCGCTCATCAACAAGCTAGAAGAGTCGCACGAACTGTTTTCGAGAGAACCCGTCAATGTTTATTCGCTAGCAAAAGAGGCTGCGGTAGAGCTTGCCCATAGTGCCGAGCAACACCATATTACCATACTGAACGAACTTCCCACCGACATCGTGGTGAACGGAAACAGTATGCTCATCTACTCCATATTCCGCAATCTTATTGAGAATGCTATTGTCCATGCCGGCGACGGCGTTACGGTGGGCATCCGATGCTATCAACCCGACGACGAGACCCATTACTACATACACCTCTACGATACAGGCAGAGGCGTAGACAACGAGTACCTGCCTCGTCTGTTCGACCGTTTCTTGCGCATCGACGAGGGACGTAGCCGCAAGAGTGGAGGCACCGGACTGGGACTATCGATAGTGAAACACGCCGTCCTCTTCCATGACGGTGACATATATGTAAAGAATCGCGATGGAGGTGGGCTGGAATTCTTCTTCTCGCTGAAGAAAACCTAAGAGGAATTGAAAAGTGAAAATTGAAAATTTGGCTGCCGCACAACATATCAACGTATCAACGCATAATTATGAAAACACCAATACAACTCAGATTTAACGACATCGACCAAATGGGCCATGTCAATAACGCCGTCATCATGGAGTTTTTCGACCTCGGCAAATCAGAATACTTTACCACTATCGGGCTACCACCCGAAGAGGGTGATTTCACAGTGATGGTGGTACACGTAGAAGTCGACTTCATGAACCAGATACGATTCCACGACAAGGTGCATGTAGTAACGCATGTAGACCATTTCGGAACCAAAAGTCTATCAGTGAAGCAGCAGGTGCTGAACAGCGAAACAGGCGAGGTATGTGCCACCTGCCGCACGGTGATGGCAGGCTACTGCCGCAGCACAGGTGCAAGTGCTGTCATTCCAAACACAATAAAAGAGGCAATACTGCGTTATGAAGAAGATTCAATATTGAAGAAAGATGAATAACAAGGTACTTATTGTCTACACCGGCGGCACCATCGGCATGGTGCAGGACAAGAACGGAGCGTTGGTGCCGTTCCCCATGGAGCAAATCTACGACCAGGTGCCAGAGCTGAGGCGGTGTTCCTATGGGATAGACACCTGCCAGATGGCGGAGATTATCGACTCGTCGAATATGACACCTTCGTTTTGGGTGGCATTGGCGGAGATTATCGAGCGTAACTATGAGGAATACGACGGTTTCGTAGTGTTGCATGGCACTGACACGATGGCGTATACGGCGTCGGCATTGAGTTTTATGTTCAAGAATCTATCGAAGCCTATCGTACTGACGGGTAGCCAGCTGCCTATGGGTATGCTGCGCAGTGACGGAAGAGAGAACATCATCTGCGCCTTGGAGGTGGCATCGTGTCAGAAAGCCTATATCCCCGAGGTGAGCCTCTTCTTTGAGAATCATCTGTATCGCGGCAACCGCAGCACAAAGGTGAGCGCAGAGAACTTCGACGCATTCTGCAGCTACAACTATCCGTCACTGGCCAAGGCCGGCATACGGTTCAGCTTCAAAAGCCACCTGTTTCTTCCCAAGCCCGAGAAGCCTCTAATTGTACGCAAACAGTTTGACCGCAACATAGCGGTGCTGAAATTATTCCCCGGCATCACACAGGGGGTGGTTGACGCGGTGCTGCATGCCGAAGGGCTGCACGGAGTGGTCATCGAGACATTCGGGTCGGGCAACGCGCCTACGGAGAGCTGGTTTATCGATGCCATCGACGATGCCATCGGACGCGGTATCATCGTGCTGAACGTGACACAGTGCAAGGCTGGCGCGGTGATAATGGGGCAATACGAAGCCAGCTGTGAATTGAGCCGCATAGGCGTGATTGGCGGCAGCGACATCACTGTGGAAGCTGCCGTGACGAAGATGATGTACCTACTGGGAACTTACCCTGACAACCCCGACCACGTGCGCGAGTGCCTACAGATGTCGCTACGCGGCGAAATCACAACCGAGAAGAATCCATGCCACGATATTTGAATAGAATAGTCCTGCTGCTGTTCTGGCTGTTTTGCACCCAAGCATTGATGGCACAGAACTCTCCGGTGCATTTAGGCAAGTTTGACGAGCGGTTGCTCCACTGGGGTATTCAAGTAGGATACACCCAGTCGAAGTTCGACCTGCACTACACCGACGATGACGCAGTGAGGGAGAACATCTTGGGCACTACGTCGTACTACAGTCCCGGATTCCACATCAACATAATAGGCGACCTGAGACTGGGCGACCATCTCAATCTGCGCCTTCTGCCCGGCATTACACTCATTAGTCGCGACATGGCGTTTCACTGGTCGGACAGCTACACCTCCACACATTGGAATTACGACACACAACGCACAGTCGAGTCTGTTTATGGCGAGGTGCCAGTAGAATTCAAGTTTCGCGCTATGCGCTATACCGATTTCCGCCCATATCTGATTATGGGTGCCTCTTGGGGACACGACTTTGCATCACTATTCAAAAATAAGAACAACAACGACGAGTCGATTATCCGTCTCAACACCTCCGACCTGCGCTACTCTATGGGTGTAGGCTTCGACTTTTTTCTCCCATACGTGAAGTTTGCCATCGAACTGAAAATGGCTTTCGGCATTGTCGACCTAAGGGTGGCCGATGACGACCTCTATACTCTTTCCACCACCGACATGAAGTCACGCACTTTTATGCTCTCGTTTACTTTTGAGTAATAGAAACGACTCTCCGCCATGACGATAGACCTCGACCTCACCCCGCAAGAATACTGTACCGACACACTGCTACTAGCCAACGTGGCACGGAAAGCCAGTCTGCGACCCGACGACATCACCCATCTACAAGTGCTGCGACGCAGCCTCGACTCACGAAGAGGGAGACTGTTGTATCACACCACTGTCAAAGTCTATTGTGGCGAAACTTATATTGCACCTGACTATAGCGGTCTCTATCAAGACTGTCACCACTGCCCTCCCGTGATAATAGTGGGTGCCGGTCCCGCTGGACTCTTTGCTGCATTGAGGGCTTTAGAACTCGGTTTAAAACCCATCATCATCGAACGGGGCAAGTCGGTGGAGCAACGTCGCCAAGACATTGCCAACCTTGCTCGAACCCAAATTGTCGACCCTAACAGCAACTGGTGCTTTGGCGAAGGTGGGGCAGGCACCTATTCTGATGGCAAACTGTACACCCGAAGCAACAAACGTGGCAACATACAGGAAGTGCTGCACCGCTTCATTGAGCACGGCGCAGACCCCTCCATCACCATCGATGCTCACGCCCACATCGGCACCGACAAACTGAGTGGCATCATCGCCAATATACGCCATACGATAGAAGGTCACGGCGGAGAATATCATTTCGATACCTGCATGGCAGACCTAATCGTGGAGCATGACGAGGTGCGCGGAGTGAAAGACATCGAAGGCAACGAGTATCGAGGCGTTGCCGTCATCCTTGCCACAGGCCATTCGGCTCGCGACATCTACGAACTCTTTGCTCAACGCAATTGGCTTCTCGAAGCCAAGCCCTTTGCCATGGGCGTTAGAGTAGAACATCCACAGGAACTTATCAACCAAATACAATACCATGCACCCAACCCACAGATGCAGTTTCTGCCCCCTGCTGCCTACAGCCTGACCACACAGGTGGACGGACACGGGGTATTCTCTTTCTGCATGTGTCCCGGAGGGTGCATCGTGCCTGCCGCCACCGGCGAAAACCAGCAGGTGGTCAACGGCATGAGCAACTCGCACCGCAACTCGGCCTTTGCCAATAGTGGCATCGCCGTCACTGTGGCACCCGACGATGTGCCAATGTATGCCCAGCATGGCCCGTTAGCCTTGCTACGTTTCCAGCAGGATGTCGAAAGACGCATATTTGAAGCCGCAGGAGGCAGCATCACTGCCCCCATACAACGCCTCACCGACTTCTGCCAAAGCCGCACCAGCCAAGACAACAACCGCAGCAACTACCTCGGTCAAACCGCCAACCTCCCACAGCATGAACTACTCCCCTCCTTTATTGTAAAATGCCTGCAGCAAGGCTTTCGCGACTTCGACCGCAAGATGCACGGATTCTATACCGCCCAGGCAAGCATCCTCTCCGTCGAAAGCCGCACCTCCTCACCTGTCCGCATCCCTCGCAACAAGACCCTCCAGCATCCTCAGCTCCATAATCTTTACCCTTGTGGCGAAGGGGCAGGCTATGCCGGCGGTATCGTCTCCTCCGCCATGGACGGCATCCGCGCCATCGAACAAATCAAATCCCTTCTATAAACCTCTATCTCCTCTATAAAACCTATCCCCGTCTCCATGAACTTCGACCTCCAATCCGACTTTGCCCCCATGGGCGACCAGCCCGAAGCCATCCGCCAATTGGTAGAAGGCATCCGCAATGGCCAGCGGGCACAAGTGCTACAGGGCGTCACCGGTAGCGGCAAGACCTTCACTATTGCCAATGTCATCGCCCAGCTCAACCGCCCTACCCTCGTCATGAGCCACAACAAGACTCTTGCCGCCCAGCTCTACGGCGAGTTTAAACAATTCTTCCCCAACAATGCCGTAGAATACTTCGTCTCCTACTACGACTACTACCAGCCAGAAGCCTACATAGCCTCCACCAACACCTATATCGAGAAAGACCTAGCCATCAACGACGACCTCGACAAGCTACGCCTCCGCGCCTCCTCTGCCCTGCTGAGTGGCAGACGCGATGTTATTGTCGTCTGTTCCGTCAGTTGTATCTATGGCATCGGCAACCCCGACGAGTTCCGTCGTGGTACTATACACGTCAAAGTCGGCGACCGCGTCAGCCGCGACAATTTCCTGTTCCAATTGCTCGAAGGTCAATATGTCCGCAACGAGATTGAGTTTGTCAACGGCCGTTTCCGCGTCAAGGGCGACACAGTGGACGTATTCCCATCCTTTGCCGACTTCTGCTTCCGTATCTGCTTCTGGGACGATGAGATTGAAAGCCTCGAGAGTTTCGACCCCGTAAGCGGACAACGCATCGAGTCCTTCTCCGATATCACCATCTACCCTGCCAGCAACTTCCTCACCTCAAAGGAGAACATGGCAGATGCTCTGCATCAGATTCAGAACGACATGTTCGAGCGACGCGACTATTTCTACTCCGTCGACAAGCCTCTCGAAGCCAAACGCCTCGAAGAACGGGTCAATTACGACCTCGAAATGATACAGGAGCTAGGCTATTGCAGCGGCATTGAGAACTATTCGCGCTATTTCGACGGCCGCAAGGAGGGCGACCGCCCATTCTGCCTTATCGACTACTTCCCCGACGACTTCCTTCTGGTTGTTGACGAGAGCCACGTCACCGTCCCCCAAATCGGAGCTATGTACGGTGGCGACCGTTCCCGCAAGAAGTCGCTGGTCGAATACGGCTTCCGACTGCCCTCTGCCCTCGACAATCGCCCGCTCACCTACGAAGAGTTTTACAACCTCACTGGCCAGACCATCTACATCAGCGCCACTCCCGCTCAATACGAACTGCAAGAAGCCGAAGGCGTGGTGGTCGAACAGGTCATCCGTCCCACTGGTCTCCTAGACCCCGTGGTCGAAGTGCGTCCTGCTGTCACACAGGTCGACGACCTGCTTGATGAAATAGAAAAGACCGTATACAAGAACGAGCGCGTTCTTGTCACCACCCTCACCAAACGCATGGCAGAGGAGATGACCACCTACCTCATCAATCTCGGCATCCGCAGCAAGTACATCCACAGCGATGTGGACACCCTCGAGCGTGTCGAAATCATGCGCGACCTCCGCATGGGTGTCTTCGATGTGCTGGTCGGCGTCAACCTATTGCGTGAAGGTCTTGACCTGCCCGAAGTCTCGCTTGTTGCCATCCTCGATGCCGACAAGGAAGGCTTCCTCCGCAGCGACCGCGCCCTTATCCAGACCATTGGCCGTGCCGCCCGTAACGTACACAGCAAAGCCATCCTCTACGGCGACATCATCACCGGCAGTATGCAACGAGCCATCGACGAAACCAACCGCCATCGCGAAAAGCAGATACGCTACAATCTCGAACACGGCATCGTACCCCGACAGATTGTCAAGAGTACCGAAGCAATACTTGGCTCCACCAGCGTCATCGAGCGTGCCGCTGAAGAGCATTACGAGGACAAGGCACCCGAAGGTCCCAACATCCCCAATATTGCCGCCTCGCCCTACGCCCTCAACACCCCTGCCCACGGTGGCTCCCACCGCAAATCCGAATATCTCCCTGAAGCCGCAGAGCCCAATCTTCCCACTGCCTGCGAACCTGAAGATAATACTCAATACTCAATTCTTAATTCTCAATTCTCAAACAAGACCAAAGCGCAGTTGCGCAAGGAAATCCGCGACACCCAACGCAAGATGCAGCTAGCAGCCAAAGAAATGGACTTTATGGCTGCCGCCAAATATCGCGACCAAATACGCGCCATGCAGCAAGCCCTCGACGGTGCCCGTGGCGACTAACCCCCCTATCAATTCTATCGAATCTATTAATCCTAATATCCCCAATCACCATGAAAAAACGTTCCTTCATCTTTTTAGTTATTAGTTTCTACCTGTTAGCTTCAATCAACCTCTCGGCACAAACCCACGGCACTCGCAACCATAATCCTCATGGGTCATTCCCTCCCCCACCCCAAGCACCCTCTATCCTAGTACAGTCACAAAACCACGAAACATTCCAAGTGTACATTGACGGCGACCTCGTCAACAATGTTCCCAACACAGAAGTTCTCATCAACAACCTCGACACCCGTCTCCACGAAGTAATCGTCGTCCTCGCCCACCCCGCCCATAAGGCAGCCGCCACCCAGCTCTATGCTGCCACTCCCTCACCCATCGTCACCGTCAGCTACGACATGCGCCGTCAGCAAATGCTACTCTACGCCTCGCAGACTGGTGGCTACCACCCTGGTAATGGCCACGACCCACATCATGGCGGCAACCATTGGCACGGTCATGACTCACCATCGGTCATTCCGCCAGTGATAGAGGAACCCACCACAGTCTCCGACCAATGGGTCGATGAGATGGTCACCATCCTCAAAGGGCAAAGCTTCGACAGCGAAAAACTCACCACTGCCAAAGGTCTACTAAACAATGGCCTTCCCCTTACCTCCTCACAAATAGCCCGCATCGTGCAAACCTTTGACTTTGGTTCCTCGCAAGTCGACTTCCTCAAAGCCGCCTACAGCCATTGCTTTGACCCGCAGAACTATGAACGCGCCCTTGCCGTCCTCACCTTCAGCTCCGACCGCGAGTCCGTCCGCACCTTCATCAACACTCTGCGATAGCCACAGATTCCATATATCACAAAGATATAAAGTCTAGATAATTATCTGGAGTAACTATGCCAAAATCTGATTCAGGATAATTATCGGTAAATGCTTTCGGCTGTCGGGCATTACTTTTCTTCCATTTAAACTCAAATGCCGACAGCCGCCCGTCCATTTCCTCTATCAAATCTATCTCCTGCTGTTGTTGCGTACGCCAAAAAAACATTTGTGCATAGCTCCGACTATACACATTCCGTTTAAGCCTTTCACAAACCATCATGTTTTCCCACAACGCTCCAACATCATTTCGCAATTCTAATGGTGCAAAGTTTGATATCAAAGCATTACGTATACCATTATCGTAGAAATAGATCTTACGACCTTTCTTTATTTCTGTCCTCATATTCCGACTATAGGCAGGCAGGCGGAACACCACAAAACATTTCTCAAGCAAATCAATATAACTCTCCACTGTAGCCTTGTCCAATCCCACAATACGTGCCAACTCATTATACGATACCTCACTGCCTATCTGCAACGCCAATGCCCTCACCAGTTTTTGAAGCGTCTCAGGCTTCTTCACCCCTTTATAGGTTAATAGGTCTTGATACAAATAGTTGTTTGCCAAATCCACTAATATCCTTCGAGCATTGTCGGGATGCGTCACCACCTCTGGGTACATCCCATATATCATCCTCTGCTCCAGTAGACGATGCTCCTCGCGCTGCGAAGTATCCCGCATCAACTCCACCAATGATAATGGAAACAATTTGTTCTCTAACAAACGTCCTGTCGCAGGCTCATTTATCTCATTTGCAAGGGTGAACGATGACGAACCCGTCACTAATATTTGTGTTGGCAGTTTCAAATCTGCCAGCATTTTTAACGTCAAACCAATATTTTTCACCCGTTGTGCCTCGTCAATTATCACAATCTTACTATCACCAACCAACTGTCGCAACTCTGTCGAAGTCTTATTTTCCAAATCCGAGCGATCGTCATAATTGTCACAATTAAAACGCAAAACACCCTCTTGTCTTGCCACAATGCTCTCCAACAAAGTCGTTTTTCCAACTTGGCGAGCGCCCATAATGGTTATTATCTTACCACTATCGAAGTCATTTTTAACCAGTTGCTCCAAAATTCTATGTAACATATTACACTAGTTTTATTTTGCAAAGATACAAATAATTTCCAACATAATCCCCAAATTACATATAAATTCGGGGAATGAAATCCCCAAATTCATACTAAATTTGGGGATTTGCACTAACCGGGCAAACAAATGGATGTCCGTATTTACCTGATGGCAAACACACCTAACAAACATTACATCCTTCGACTCATATTGTATTTAGGATGGCGTGCTTACTAATGGTTTTACACTTTTTAGTCGCAGTTTTTGTATTACAGATACACTTTTTAGTCGCAGTTTTTTTACACCCAATACACTTTTTAGTCGGAGTTTTTGACACAAACTTACACTTTTCTGTCGCAGTTTGAAAAACAATCGTATCGTTTCCTTGACAAAAAACACGAATTACCACAAATTGTACATGAATCATTCACAAATCAATTCATGTTAAATTGATGATAATTCGTGTCCTATGAACACGTTTAAAAAGTCCTCTAAAAAGAGGAAGACTTTTTCATTTCCTCTTTCAGATAATCATAGATATAGTCTGGGCTTTGCAAATACAATCCCGTGTCCGTATTAATCAGCTTGTCATAGATTGCAGAGTTGTAAACCGTCTTAAATGCCTCACTTAACGACATTCCTTCGTCAGTCTGAAGATAACTAACCAACTGCTCAACATCGCTATTGATGATAAACTGAAGCTGTTCTTGAGTGATATTCATAATCTATGCAAGTATTTAATGGCACGTTCTGTCCCGAAATAGTACTGGTTATTCAACTTGTGATAGGTTAGTTCTCTCACCAGCATATCCATTGTGATAAGCCTCTGCATATACAGATTCAATTGCAACACCACCCCGTCATCAGCAACTGAACCAATAACAATATCATAATCATGCACACGTTGTCCTTTGGACATTCGATTTTGAAGAATAAACTCAGCCCACTCATTACTCACCCCTTCAAAACGCCTGATAAGCAATTCCTCACCTAATAGACTACTTTCATCAAACTCGTATTGTAATACAATGGGTGCTCCTATAGACTCGAATGCAAAGCGTCGCTCAGCCATATCTTGTGCCTGTGTGAATATATCTGTAAGGTAAAAGCCTTGGCCAAAATCCTTGTTTGGACGACACTTCGACAGCTGTATCTCCTCAAAATCAACATTTGTACCATGGTACAGAATCATGCAATCGCCCCTCCTCGACGTTTACAATAAGTTGCCAAATCCGCCAAAGTGTCCTCCAATGGTAACAAATGTTCTGCCTCGTAATGACAGTCTAGGAATGCAAATCCTTTATACTCGTTCAAATAATTGAACGCCTGAGCAGAAGACAGCCCATGACGTTTCCCAAACTCCACTATGCATAAGTTAATATATCGAATCTTGTTCATCCCTCTACAATCTTATGCATTAATAACGCCAATAATTAAATCTTATTGTACTGATATAAAAGAAAGCCCCTGCCGCAGTGGCAAGGACTCTCTTTTGATTGCCATGGGTGCCTGCTCAGCCCGCAATAATAATTTGATAATCCATTATTAATTATTATCCCGAACAGGGCGTACAGAGAAACCGAAGTAGCGAGGGTAGTCATCTGACGCATAAAGGCTGACACCAAAAACGTCCATGCTCCACGCATGTTCTTCATTGAAAGGCGTGGACGACCAATAGTAGCCATAGCTGCCCACAGCGAAGGCATTTGAAACCCAGCGGCTGCCCGCTGCAGGGAAAAAGACAGCTCCGGCTGCCTCCATCGCCGCCCATTGTGCGAGAGTGTAGCTGTTAAGTGTCCAATCATCGTAATCTGATGCTAGGCCGAATGTGAACGTACATCCCGAAGGCGGCGTCCAACTGTCTGGCAAGATTATCAGTCCACCCACATCATTGATATTGCCCATGCCATATTTGGAAGAGGCGTCAGCTCGGGTGTTGAGGAGATAATTCCACTCGGCTGAGGTCAGCGTGCGCCAGACATTGGTCTGATTACCACCATTACATACTACATTGGTACCCCAGTCTACAAAAGTTTGGTAATCGTTATCATCGTCAGAATGCAAAGTGGGATTATTACCTGTACCCCAACCGAAGAGGTCTATCCACTTTGGATAGGTACTGCTGATGTTCTCGTTGTCTTGACCCACATACTCATACTGTTCAGGGGCGAAGCGCCAAGTTCCAGACATGTTGCTGCCCAATGCACCAGCATGAGTGCCTAGGGTGGTGTATTGCAGATTGCCCTGCGAGAAGCGAACTTGGTGTCCTTGGTCGTCAATTGTGAAGAGTCCGGGCAGGGCTCCTGCATTGGGTGTGAAAGTAAGGTTGTTGTTGCTTAGCGTAATAGTAGTTATCTTGCTGCGTTGTATGCGCACGCTATGACCAGCTGTGACCGTCTTTGTACACACACCGCCGTCGCTGCTGTATATCCTTATGCGCATCCCTGCACTATAGGTGTGGACTGGCAGGAAAAGATAGAAGTCTTTCTGGCTGGCAATGTTCTGTGGGGTAGAGCATGTCATCATTGTTGTCTTCGTGCCGTGACCTGAATAGGTGAGTGTGGGAGTACCACTATTGTAGGCAACGGTGAAGTCGCCTGTCAGTTCTATGTCGCCCGTCACCTCTATAGCCGTGATGCTCACCCCGCTCTTTTGCAGTCGCAGACGCAGGATGCCGCACAGGTTCTTGAAGTCAAGATTCGTGCCGTTGCTCTCGGTATACATCGGGAAGCCTGTCAGAGAACCATCTGTGGTTACCTGCACTACAGGCAGCTCAATCGTACCGTCGTCGTTGGCTGCCGAGGCAGGATAGACAGCACGGTAAGGCGCACCGCCCGCATCGCCTTCCACACAGGCGAACGTCGTGCCACCCCCGTTGCGCACGGTGGCTTCATACACGCCACTACCCGCCGTGCCGAACACCTTTATCCTGTCGCCAGTAGTCCATTGCATCGATGTGCCCGTCAGCACGGTCTTGCCGTCTTCATCCTGACAGTCCTCCAGAGTGGCGGTGAATGTGGTGGTGCCTACGGCATCCTTCTGGCAGGAGGTCAGGCCTAATGCCAAAAGGGATGATATGGTCAATAAGGTTAATACTGCTTTCTTCATGATACTAAGTTTAAAAGTTAGTCATTAGCTGTGAGGGTTAGCTGAATATGCTTTCATCGTAAGAATCACCTTCTCCAATAGGACCGCCGGTATTAGTGTAGGAGGTCACACTGCCCTGAAAACCCTTTTCCACACGAGCGTTAATCAGTTCGATTTGCGGAGTTTCGTACTCCTGTTTTTTGATTTCTTTCATTTTTCGAATGAGATTTGTTGTTTGGCCTACTCTATAGAAACAGTTTTCGGCTTCCCTGCCTGAGCCAAAAGCCGATGTTGTTTGAATCAAGTGGCAAAAAAAAGACGCAAATTCTCTCATCTACTGATTGCCACTTATTTTTAGTGTGGGTGTCTGGAATACCTTGGAAGAAACAAGTGGGAAAAGATTCACGCCGACGCGTGAACTTTCCGCAATCCTATTTCCAGACGTTAGTAAAAGTTTTCCAGACGTTTACACTAAGGAAACAAGAGCGTCAAGCTCAATATGTCTTTATATTTCTGTCGTTTACATTTTCGTGTTTTTTTTGTTTCGTTTGGCAAAGATACACATTTATTCCAATTCGGCAAAACTTTTTTCACCAAAGCCTTCATCCCCCTCCTCTTCCTCATCATGCCAAGACCTCAGGTACACATAGTTATTCCCATCTTCCCAACAGCCAGTCTGTGGCCAATACCTGACGTATGGTTTTGCCCTCTATGTTGAGAGTCTTTGTTTCGCCTTCCATCACGACAAGCGTCAGGTTGTCGCAGTGCGTCAGTTCGCTACCTTTCAACAGTCCGCCTATCTCGCGGTTATATTGTTTGGCCGTGGGATTTGTGAAAGAATATGTCACTTGTATCAACTCTTCCACATGGGTACGTCGCGTAACCACGAAATCGACCTCAAAAGATGCATTTTTCCTAATATAATAAAGGCCATCACTCTCTCGATTCATTCGGTGGTACAGTTCTATCGCCACTATGTTTTCCAATCGCCAACCCAGATTGTCTGTCTGCAGCGAAGCCGCATGATGCGAGACAAACAACATATCTACAGCATAAAACTTGCGTCCTGACCGGCGTTCTATGCTTTTGTAAGAATAGCGGTATACTGGCAGCAGCAGGTAGGCGTTGATTAAATAGGTGAGATAATTGTCTGCTGTGTGGACTGACTTAAGATCCAATTGGACTGCAATCTCATTTGACGACACCTCCTGTGCAAAAAGGTCAAGTACCAGATTGGTCATCTTCCACAACGCATCCTTGTATCGAACACTATATCGTCGGCATATATCCTTATTGACTATGGCATTTAGCAGTGACGTAGCATAGTCATTATGAGAAGTTATCTCTAACAATTCAGGGAATCCACCCTGTTGCAAATAGGTATCTAACGCATGTTGGCGCAAGGCACGTCCTTTTGTACTGACACTTTCAGTGTCCGTTTTTGTGATTGAGCAATATTCCGAAAATGAAAATGGGAACAATTCTATTTGGTGATACCGCCCAGTCAAGTGGGTCGCCAATTCTCCACTCAGCAGATTGGCATTACTTCCCGTGAGTATTATCTTGATGCCTTGACGCAACAATCTGTTTACAAACAACGGCCATCTGTCCACATTCTGCACTTCGTCAAGGAATAAGTGCGAAAAATCCCCATTGATACGGTACAAACATTGAAGTACTTCATCCAAACTGTCGGCACTGAGCCTCGACAACCTTTCGTCATCGAAATTCACATACGCGAAATTTAAACCACTTTCCAATAAGACTTTTTGGCAGAGCGTTGATTTTCCACTCCGTCGAACCCCTATTACAACCTGTGCCAACTTGCTCTGTAGTTCAACCTCCGCCTCCTCCTTGCGCGAACAGAGCAAAGAAGTGTCCATCATTTTCAACTCTTCTTTTTGGTCTATAAGTATTTGCAGCAAATCCATTCTTATTAGTTTTGACTGCAAATATACATATTTTTTCACAAACTGCATAAAATACGGTATTTTTACTACATTAAACTGCACAAAATATGTTAAAAAATCCATATTAAACTGCATAAAATGCAGCATTCCTACCTCGTCAAACTGCACAAAAAGTGTTAAACCAAAATCGGCCATTAGGCCGATTTCTTGCTCTATTTCACTTTTTTAGGTCTGTTCATGACACCTTGGCATTTCTTCCGGCATCCTATCCACATCACTGTCTCGGCGTAGCCTGCGCTACGCCTTCGTCAGCGATGAAGCCAATCTGCTCGGGACGTTACGAAAGGCGAGGGCATAGAATGTGAACTTTCTATGCCGAGACCAAGTAACGTCATGGAACATAACATATACTAATAATATGACATAAACCCTAATGACCAATTAAGGTTTGTATTGCTCCCTCATTTCAACAGTATTTCAACGCTACTTCAACAGTACTTCAACACTTTTATAGCGTCGAAATAGTGTTGAAATAATGTTAAGTTACTACTTAAGAGCAAAAGAATCGGTGTGAAATTGATTGCAGATATACACACTTTCTCTGACTAACTGCACAAAATGTGTTAAACCCAAATCGGTCATTAGGCCGACTTTTCAATCAATTTCTCTTTTTTATATCTGTTTATGCCATCTCGGCATTTCTTCCGACATCTTGTCCACATCCTTGTCTCGCCGTAGCCCGCTACGACTTCGCCAGCGATGTGACCAATATGCTCGGAACGTTACGAAAGACGAGAGCATAGAAAGTTAACTTTCTATGCCGAGACCAAGTAACGTCATGGAACATAACAAATGCCAATCTGCCATAAACCCTAATGACCGATTTGGGTTAAAAAACCTACATCAAACTGCATAAAATTGGTACTTTTTCCCCTACAGAACTGCATAAAGTGTAAAAAAGAACTGGCATCCGGGGAGCTTTTAGCTGCCCGGATGCCAGCGGTATTGAACGTGTTACTACGTTATCGTGTTAACTCGTTAGTCAAAGACCCATTCACACGTTAACGCATTAACACCTTCCCACATTCTCTGTTATTTGGTGGAGATGACCAGGAAACGGGTCTGCTCCCAGAATTTGGCGGGGTTGAGGATGCGGAGGTAGGATACCTGCTTGGGGTCGTTCTCGTCCATCACCAGCTCGTAGCTGTTTTCGGGGTGGTTGGAGACGACAACCGCTTTCTTCATATTGACGGGGATGGTGGTGACCTTGGTACGGTCGATTTGGGTGAAGCGTTCGAGAGGCATCTCGCTGATGGTGCCTTGGTGACGGCCTATGCCGATGAATCCGCCAGTCTTGGCGACAATGCCAGCCTCGTTGAGGTCGGTGTAGGAGCCCACCACATAGTAGGCCTTGTTGGCCTCGGCGGTCTGACGCTGGATGTGTTGTTCTTTCTCCTCGTTAGAGGCGGTGAGGTCGGAGACATCCTGATTGAGTTTCTTGATGAGCACCTTGTTGCTCTCCAGCTCGGTGAGGAGTTGTGCAATCTGCGACTCTTGGGCAGCGATGCGCTCTTCCTGACGGTTGACGAGCTCTTGCAGACGGGTGCTTTCCTTGCCCTCGCTGGTGATTTTGGCCTGCAGGTTAGCAATCTTTTGCTTGTTGGTAGCCATGAGGTTCTCGATGCTCTTGATTTGCTCGTTGATTTGGTTCTTGACGTTGGGCTGGCCTTCGAGATTGGCACGGCGCAACTCTTGCACGGCAGCGTAACGGGAGTTGACGGCAGCCAGGTTCTCCTCAATCTGGTTGAGGGTCGAGAACAGGGAGTCGAGTTCGGCATCCTTGTTGTTGATAATCATGGAAAGCGAGTCGTTCTGCTTGATAGCGGCATCAAGTTCCTCCTGGTGGTTGTTGCACGACACAAAGGCGGCAGCCACAAATGCCAGGCTGAGAGTAAATACTATTTTTCTCATGTTAGGTTCTTTTAATGATATTTTTTAATAGTTTAAACAATAAATTTCTTTCTTTACGTTATTGTTAAAAACGAAGATGTGTTTAATTTATTGCACACTTTTCACGAAAGATTATTAATAAACCTTAAAAAGCATGAACAAACTGACCAAATCATTACTTCTTATGACTATAATCGCCACTACAACACCCGTGATGGGACAGAATGCGAATCCGCTGCTACAAGAATGGAAGACACCCCACCAGACACCCCCATTCAGCCAGATACGCAACGAGCACTACACGCCAGCCGTGAAAGAGGCCATCAAGGAAGCCGAAGGCAACATACAGAAAATCATCAAGCAAAAGGCTGCCCCAACCTTTGAGAACACCATCGTCGCCCTACAGACCGCCAGCAAGAGCCTCGACCGCATCACGTCGGTGATGTTCAACATCAACGAGTGCAACACCAACGCCGAGTTGCAGAGCATCGTGATGAAACTGACTCCCGAACTGACACGCTATTCGAACAGCGTGAACATGAACGAGAAACTGTTTGCCCGCGTGAAGGCGGTGTATGAGCAGCGCGACCAACTGAACCTGACCGTCGAGCAACGCACCCTGCTGGAGGACACCTACAAGGGCTTTGTGCGCAACGGCGTGAACCTGACGGGCAAGGACAAGCGCACCTTTGCCAAGAACAGCGAGCGGCTGGCAGAGCTGTCGCAACTGATGAACCAGCATGTGCTGGCGGACAACAACGACTATATCCTCCATGTCACCCAGGAGAAAGACCTGTCGGGACTGCCCGAGAATGTGATTGCCGCCGCCCGTCAGGAGGCACAGGAGCGCAACATGGAGGGCTGGGTGTTTACGCTTGCCTACCCCTCGTTCGGCCCCTTTATCACCTACGCCGACAACCGCAGCCTGCGCGAGGAGATATGGCGCGCCTACAACAGCCGCGGCAACCGTGGCAACCAGAACGACAACAACGAGGTGATACGCGAGATGACGCAACTGCGCTACGAGCAGGCCAAGCTGCTGGGCTACGGCAACTACAGCGAGTATGTGCTGAGCAACCGCATGTGTGAGACCACACAACAGCTGACCGACTTCTTCAACCAGCTACTCAATGCCGCCCTGCCGTTTGCCAAACACGACCTTGTCGAGGTCAGCCGCTATGCACAGCAGCATGGCGCAGAACTGCCGCTGCAGCGTTGGGACTTCTCGTACTACAGCGAGAAACTGAAGCAGGAGAAATACAAATTCGACGAGGAGCTGCTACGCCCCTACTTCCAACTGGAGCGTGTACGTCAAGGCATTTTCGACCTCTATGGCCGCCTGTACGGACTTAGGTTCACCGAAGCACAGGGCATCGACGTGTACCACCCCGACGTGAAGGTATACGAGGTGTATGACGGCAGCAGGCTGATGGGTGTGCTGTACCTCGACATGCACCCGCGTGCCAGCAAACGCAGCGGGGCATGGATGACCTCGTTTCGCGAGCAGAGCAACATCGGCGGCAAGCAGGTGCGCCCGCTGATACAGGTGGTGTGCAACTTCTCGAAACCAGTCGGCGACAAACCCGCCTTGCTCAGTTTCAGCGAGGTGGAGACCTTCATGCATGAGTTTGGCCACGCCATGCACGGGATGCTGACGGACTGCACCTACCCCGGCATCAGCGGCACCAGTGTGAAACGCGACTTTGTGGAGCTGCCCTCGCAGGTGATGGAGAACTGGTGCTACGAGTCGCAGTTTCTCAACACCTTTGCCCGCCACTACCAAACGGGCGACACCATCCCCGGCGAATACATCCAGAAAATCAAGATTGCCGAGAAGTATCTTGCCGGCTGGCTCTGTGTGCGCCAGCTGAGCCTTGGGCTGGTCGACTTCGCATACCACACCATCACCACCCCCATCGAAGGACCGGTGGAGGACTTCGAACGACAGCACATGGTAGAGCTGCTGCCACCTGTCAAGGGAGCCAACACCAGCACCGCTTTCACACACATCTTTGCAGGCGGCTATGCTTCGGGCTACTACGGATATAAGTGGGCCGAAGTGCTGGATGCCGATGTATTCTCACAGTTCAAGCAGAACGGCATCTTCGACAAAGCCACAGCCGAACGTTTCCGTCGTGAAATACTATCGAAGGGCGGCACCCAACATCCCGCTATCCTCTTCCGCAACTTCATGGGTCGCGACCCCAACATCCAGGCCTTCCTGATTAGAAGCGGTTTTGAGGAAGAGGTCAAGACCGCCGCTGAGTAGCCCGACTACACTATTATCTTCACACAGGCTGAACCACAGTCTGACACAAAAAAAACTACTATATGAATGACATTTATGCAAAACAGATATTAAAGATATTTGCCAACAACCCATTCGACACCTTCAACCACAAACAGATAGCTTCGCGCGTCGGAGCCCACGACAAGGGCACCCGGCAGTTGGTGCTTGCCACCATACAGGAACTTGCCGAAGCCAAGATACTGGTTGAGGACGAGGACGCCCGTGGTAAATATAAAATCAATCCAAAGAACATCAACGACGACCTGCTGCCGAAGAACTACCTCATCGGCACCATCGACATGAAGCAGACCGGCAAGGCCTACGTCGTGCCCCACGAAGAAGGCCGCGAGGATGTGCAGATTTCGCCCAACAACACCAACCACGCCCTGCACGGCGACACCGTGAAGGTGCTGATGTTTCCCCAGCGTAAGATGCACAAGCCCGAAGGACAGGTGGTGGAAATCATACAGCGTGCCAAGACCCATTTTGTGGGCATCCTCCAGCACCAAGGCCGTTTTGCCTTCATGGTCAGCGACAGCCGTACGATGGTGGTGGACATATTCATTCCCCTCAGCGACCTCAACGGTGCCAAAGACGGCGAGAAGGTGTTGGTGGAGATGACCGACTGGCCGCAACGCATGAACAATCCCGTGGGACGGGTCGTCAAACGTTTAGGACAGCCTGGCGACAACAACGTGGAGATGCAGTCCATTCTGGCCGAGTACGACTTTCCGCTGGACTTCCCTCCCGAAGCCGAACGCGAGGCAGAGCATATTGCCGAGCCCACAGAGAAAGACTACGAAGGTCGCAAGGATTTTCGCAACACAACCACCTTCACCATCGACCCCGCCGATGCCAAGGACTACGACGACGCCATCTCGTTCAGACCCATGAAGAACGGACATTACGAGGTGGGCGTACACATTGCCGACGTGTCGCACTATGTCAAGCCCGGCACCCATATCGATCGCGAGGCGTTCACGCGTGCCACCAGCGTCTATCTGGTGGACCGCACCATCCCTATGCTGCCCGAGAAACTGTGCAACGGGGTCTGCTCGCTCCGACCACACGAGGACAAACTTTGCTTTAGTGTGGTGATGGAGATGGACGATAACGCCAAAGTCCTCAAGACCTGGTTTGGCAAGACGGTCATCAACTCCGACTGCCGCTATGCATACGAAGAGGCGCAGGAGGTAATCGAGGGTACCAAAACCACTCCCCTTTCCCCGACCGACAAAGCCATATTGGAACTACACAAACTTGCCACCATTCTACGCGAAGGTCGTTACAAAGACGGGGCCATCAATTTCGAAAGCCAGGAGGTGAAGTTTCAACTAGACGAAAATGCCAAACCTATTGGTGTCTATATCAAAGAGGACAAAGAAGCCAACTGGCTCATCGAAGAGTTTATGCTGCTAGCCAACCGCCGAGTGGCCGAGCGCGTCGGAGCTCCTGCCAGTAATACTAGTAGTTCTAAAAATACTAGAAGTACTAGTAGCACTAGGTCTCCCAAGACCTTTGTCTATCGTGTTCACGACGAGCCCAACCCCGAGAAACTGAACACCTTTGTGGAATTTGTCGGCAAACTGGGCTACAAAATCAAGACTTCTTCGCGACAGGCTCTTGCCCATAGCTACAACAGCCTTTTTGAAAGCATAGCCGGACGTGGAGAGGAATATATGATAGACTCGATAGCCATCCGCACCATGTCGCGTGCATATTATAGCACTGAGAACATCGGGCATTATGGGCTGGGCTTCCGCTACTACACACACTTCACCTCGCCCATCCGCCGCTACCCCGACCTTATGGTGCATCGCCTGTTGCAACTATACCTACAGGGTGGCCCATCAGTCAATGCCGACGAATACGAGGACTATTGCCGCCATTGCTCCGCTATGGAGAAACGCGCCGCTGATGCCGAACGCGCCAGTATCAAATACAAGCAGGCCGAATTCTTAAGCGACAAAATAGGGCAGTCATTCCCTGCTCTTATCTCAGGTGTTAGCAAATGGGGCATCTATGCCGAAATCGAAGGCAACAAGTGCGAAGGCATGATACCTATCGGCAGCCTGCACGGCGACTACTACATGCTCGACGAGGACAACTATCAAGTAATCGGACGCCGCTATGGCAAATGCTACAAACTAGGCGACCCCGTCACTATCCGCGTCAAAGGTGTGGACATGACCAAGAAAATCATCGACTTCGACCTAGTGGATGTAGACCTTGAGCAACCCCGGCACACTAATTCGCGCAAAGGCAAATCCCGTCTCGACAAACCTGAGCGTAATAGGAAGGCTCACGACAAACACTCCAAAGAGAAGAGCAAAAACGCTAATAGCAAAAACGCTCGCAAGCCTCACCCCAAGAATATCGTGAAATGAACGGGGTACGACTCCCCCCAAATTTTAGGGGAAGGTGCGTGTTTTTTGTCTAATATTTTACTCATAAATAGGGGTTAAATACATTTTTAACAATCACTATATAACTGCAACACAACTATTTACCACCCCCCCTAAATATGCGTAAAAAAAAAAACGTCATTTATCGTAAAAAAAATGTACTTTTGCATCGGGAATTGACCTTGGTGGTGTTAGTATTGCAGACCCACTAGAACACCAAAGCCCCCCGAAGTAAACATCACTAGCGGTCTGCCAAATGATAACAAAACAATGAAGAAAGTACTGACCGTAGTTGCTATCGTTGCATTGGTTGCATGCCTTGGAGGCTGCAAAAAGAAATGTAATTGTGTGACCACCATGAATGGCGAGGTCGTTCAGACCGTAGAGGTTGAAGCCACCAATTGCGCAAAGATGAATGTCACCCAAACCATGGGCGATATGGTTCAAGAGACAAAGTGCAACTAAGACCACTTTGCCCTTAGCAAGAGAGAGGACTGTTCCATTCGAATAGTCCTCTCTTTTTTGTAAAAAAAACCGCCCTCGCAACGAGGACGGTTTCTTTTTTCCATTATCTGTAGAGATTATTCGGCGACAACTTCGACGTTGATCTGAGCCTTAATCTCTTTGTAGAGGTTGATGGTGGCGGGGAAGGTGCCGACTTCTTTCAGCTTGGCACCGTCGACCACGATCTTCTTACGGTCGATGTCATAGTTGTGCTGCTCTTTCAGAGCCTCGGCAATCTGCTCGGCAGTGATGGAGCCGAAGAGGTGGCCATTCTCACCCACCTTAGCAGTGAGGTGGACAGTCTTCTCGTTGACGGCAGCCTGCATAGTCAGAGCCTCGTTGCGGAATTTCTCTTCCTTACGGGCACGCTGGCGCAGGTTCTCGGCCAAGACTTTGCGATTGCTGGGAGTGGCGATGATAGCCATACCCTGGGGAAGAAGATAGTTGTTGGCATAGCCATTCTTAACCTTGACGATATCGTCCTTGTAACCGAGGTTGGTCACATCTTGCAAAAGTATAATTTCCATTCTATTCTCCTCCTAATTATTATTTTAAACAATCGGCTACATAGGGCATCAGGGCCAGATGGCGGGCACGCTTGATAGCCTTGGACACTTTCTTCTGATACTTGTTGGAAGTACCGGTGATGCGGCGGGGCAGAATCTTGCCCTGCTCATTGACGAACTTCAGCAGGAAGTCTGCATCCTTATAGTCAATGTACTTGATGCCGAGTTTCTTGAAACGGCAATATTTCTTGCGCTGGGTTTCAACGGCAATGGGGGTCAGGTATTTGATTTCAGTTTCGTTTGCCATGATTCTAATTAATTGATTGGTTGGTTTGTTCAACGTGTTTACTTGTTTTCCTCCTCTGCGGCGGGAGCCTCTTCGACGGTTTCGGCGGCAGCCTTCTTGGCATTGCGCTTCTTCTCGTTGTAGGCGACGGCATACTTGTCGAGGGAGACGGTGAGGAAGCGGAGCAGACGCTCGTCGCGCTTATAAGCGACTTCGAGGTCGGCGATGAGGCTACCCTCAGCGTTGAACTCAATAAGATAATAGAATCCGGTGGTCTTTTTGCGGATAGGATAGGCGAGCTTGCGCATACCCCAGTTGTTGGTGTAGACGATTTCTGCACCGTGCTCTGTCAAGAAGTTGGTGTACTTCTCTACCGTTTCCTTCATCTGGTCTTCAGACAAAACGGGAGTTACAATGAAAACGGTTTCGTAACGGTTTACCATGTTGTTTAATTTATAAAATTGATTAATACATATAACGTAAAAAAACGTTGAGCCACTTTGCGGACTCGAACCGCAGACCTACGCATTACGAATGCGTTGCTCTACCAACTGAGCTAAAGTGGCATTGCGGTATTGATGTAAGATTGATTGGAAAGCGATCTTCCGAGAGGAAGAGGATTTGTCGGGGTGAGAAGACTCGAACTTCCGGCCTCCACGTCCCGAACGTGGCGCGCTAGCCAACTGCGCTACACCCCGCAGTAGTGTCCTGGCAGGGACTCGAACCCTGGACCCATTGATTAAGAGTCAATTGCTCTACCAACTGAGCTACCAAGACATATTTGCTTTGAGCTACGAGTAATGGTACTACGTGCTTTTGGCTTTTTATCATTTCAAATTACTCTCTTTTGTACTCCGGGTGGGACTTGAACCCACACGCCCTTGCGGGCAAGGGATTTTAAGTCCCTCGTGTCTACCATTCCACCACCAGAGC
>CAMZFW010000017.1 GCA_947306225.1 uncultured Bacteroidales bacterium | reverse complement strand
TTTTTCCCTACGTTCTCGCGGAGAGAACCGCTCAATGATACTATTCTCATTTGTTTGTGATTTTTTGGGGGCTTAGCCCCGGGTTAATGAATATGTTTTAATTAAAAAATGTAAGCAGGATTAATTACTAGCAGAAGTTCTTCGCTACATTCTGTGGATGACACCCTTGCGGTGGATGGTGGTCTCGTATAGGTTGTCAAGCGACTCGTAGCACACCACGCGACGGATGGCCTCGGCTAGCAACCAGTCGCAGCTGAGAACGTGAATCTTGCTGCTCTCGCGTTTCAGCGGGATGGTGTCGGTGGTCACGAGTTCCTCCAATGCGCTGTTCTCCACCTTCTCGATGGCGTTGCCGCTGAGCACGGGGTGGGTAATCATGGCGCGGACGCTCTTGGCACCGCTCTCCATGATGATGCCTGCTGCTTTGCAGATGGTTGAGCCCGTGTCGATAATGTCGTCTAGCAGGATGACGTGCTTGTCGGTGACATCACCGATGAGGCGCATCTCGCCAATCTCGTTGGGCTTGTTGCGGTGCTTGTAGCAGATGACGAAGCTGTTGTTGAGCGTCTTGGCATACATGCCGGCACGTTTGCTGCCGCCCATGTCGGGACTGGCAAACATCACCTCGTCAATGTCAAATTTCTCACGGATGTAGGGCATAAACAGCGAGGAACCATACAGATGGTCAACCGGGATGTTGAAGAACCCCTGAATCTGGTCGGCATGGAGGTCCATGCAAATCACTCGGTCGACACCAGCCACCTGAATCATGTCGGCAATCAGTTTCGAAGCGATGGGTACGTGCGGCTTGTCCTTTCTGTCCTGACGGGCAAAGCCATAGTATGGTATCACGGCAATAATCTTCTCAGCTGACGCACGCCGAGCGGCATCAATCATCATCAGCAGCTCGAGGAGGTTGTCGGCAGGTGGGATAGTGGACTGGATGATGAACACGACACCGCCACGGATGGTTTCCTCATACGAAGGCTGGAATTCGCCATCGGCATACTGAAAAAGGGTGGAATTTCCCAGTGGAATACCATAAATTTCGGCCACTCTGCGGGCCAGATTTTCAGTTGCACGGCCTGCAAAAATGAATACTTTATCAGATTTTTTTTCGCCCATTTTATGTTGATTTTGAGGTTGCAAAGATACGACTTTTTTTCAACATAATGCCTCTTTTCAAAAAAAATATTTGCTATGTGCAAAAAAAGTAGTACTTTTGCACCCGATTTCGAGAGACGAAATCACCCAGCCCGGGTGGCGGAATGGTAGACGCGGTAGACTCAAAATCTGCTGTCCGCAAGGACGTGTGGGTTCGATACCCACCCCGGGTACTGAGGAGGGATAACCTATTGGGTTGTCCCTTTTGTTCTGTATAATATGAAATAATTTTCATACTTTTGCTGTGTCAAACGCCTCAAAAACCCACCCGAAAGATGAATACTATACAAACAGTTAGAGTATTCCTTGCCTCGTCCATCAAAGAGTTAGCCAACGAAAGGCAAGACCTCAACACCTTGTCCGACGAAATCGTCAATCTGCTCAAACTTGACAATATCTTCGCTAGATTCTTCAAATGCGAGGAGGAGATGAATCTGCCCAAAGAAAATTTTGGGCATCGTGATCAGAAACTTATCGACCAAGAACTGTTACAATGTGACCTCGCGCTGTTTCTCTTCAGGTCGAGGGCTGGGAAATGGACACAACACGAGTACGATGTGGCATGTAACATGCCAAGATATGTCTGCTGTCTGAGCATGGCAGAGGACAAGATAGACGATAGTCTGAGAGTGTTCCAACAACGGATGATTAGGGAGGGAATTAACTGGGAGAATTGCAGAAACATACATGAAGTCAGACACTTTATCTCTATCCATGTACTTCATCACCTTGGTGCTTCCCTTCCATCCACCCCTGAGAGCGAGTCTGCTGAGAGAGAGGGTGAGGCCCTTTTCGGCCATTACAAGACAAGCGTGCAGACTCAGAGACGGCTGCATAAGTGCATAGATAGGCTGCTTGCCCAAATTCCCGTTATCATTGCGGCTCCCACAGGTTCTATCGCAGCCAAAATCGTTAAGTCTGTCGACTTGTATTACAAAGCCGACCGCTGGGGCGAGAGGAGCGGCTACGATAAGGCGAAATACTGCCAGTTGCTCTTCGACTATGGCAAGTTTTTGTATGACTATGGATTGTACCTTGATGCCGAGGAGGTGTACCTGCGCCAGACAGCCCTCGCCGAAGAACTGTATGGGACAGACCACCTCTATACCGCCACATCATACAATAACATCGGCTCGATGTACGACGATATGGGCGACTACGCCCGCGCGTTAGAGTACCATGGCAAGGCGTTGGCAATAAAGGAGAAGGAGTTGGGCACCGACCACTCTGACACTGCCACCTCCTATAACAACATCGGTGTTGTGTACAGGAATATAGGTGACTACCCCCACGCGTTGGAGTATTACGGCAAGGATTTGGCAATAAGTGAGAAGGTGTTTGGCGCAGACTATCCCGCCACTGCCACCGTCTACAACAACATCGGTGAGGTGTATAAGGATATGGGTGACTATCCTTGTGCGTTGGAGTACCACGGTAAGGCGTTGGCAATAAGAGAGAAGGTGTTGGGTGCCGACCACCGCGACACCGCCACCTCCTACAACAACGTCGGCTTGGTGTACTACAATATGGGCGACTACCCCCGCGCGTTGGAGTACTATGGGAAGGATTTGGCAATTGGAGAGAATGTGTTAGGTGTCGACCACCCCGACACAGCCACATCCTACAACAATATTGGCGGTGTGTACCACGCAATGGGCGACTATCCCCACGCGTTGGAGTACTATGGCAAAGCATTGGCAATAATGGAGAGGGTGTTTGGTACTGACCACTCCTCCATCGCCCAATTCTACAACAACATCGGCGCGGTATACCACAATATGGGCGACTACTCCCGCGCGTTGGAGTACTACGACAACGCTTTGGCAATAAAGGAGAAGGTATTTGGCACCAACCACCCCGACATCGCTACCTCTTACAACAACATCGGCTTGGTGTATGATGATATGGACGACTGCCCCCGCGCATTGGAGTACTATGGCAAGGCGTTGGCAATAATTGAGAATGTGTTTGGTGACGTCCACCCCTACACCGCTAGCTCCTACAACAACATCGGCGCGGTGTACTGTAATATGGGAGATTACCCTCGTGCGTTGGAGCATTACGCCAAGGCGTTGGCAATAAAGGAAAATGTGTTGGGCTCTGACCACCCCTCCACCGCAACCTCTTACCACAACATCGGCACGCTCTATTACCAGACGAAGGAGTATGGCAAGGCGCTGGAGTATTTTCAGAAAGCCTTGGATATATTCAAAGCTAAATTGGGAGACGGGCATCCCAATACCCAGACCACCATGGAATGGATTGCCATCATAAAGGCAGCTGTGGATGAGGAATAGTGCGTTGTCTTGACATAAATGGTAGATAAGGCTCTCGATTAATTCCTATCCTTATCTTTTGGCATACAGTTTCGTGCGGCGTTTCATTTCTAGGCCACTGAAGCCGACCAGCTTGATGTCTTCCATGTGGAGGTAGGTGGTGCCGTCGGGCAAGCCGTCACAGTCCACTCGGTCAATCTCTACCACTTCGTCGTTGAAACTTTTCACCCAGCCGAGGCATTCAAAGCCATTGTGCAGCCATACGCACGCCATTAGCCTTTCCTGTTGGCAGAGGTTGAGCACCACGTGGAAGAGGTCCAACTCGGGCCAATAGCCTTTTGGAAGGTCGTATTTGTCAGGCTTTGGTTTGATAAATTGGAGCATATTCTTAAGGTAAATAGTATGATGCTGGATGATGTATACGGAATCGTTTTGCATCACATAGTAGCCGTCGTCAAGGTCATTATCGTCGAATTCGTGTACCAGATGTTCGTTGTCGGTGCACGCGATTATGTAGCCTACGCGGAATTTGTCATAGTCGTCGCGGTTGTGGTAGAGCTCAACTAGCTCGCCTGTGTTGCATAGTTGTTTTATAATGTCGTTCATAGGGCAGATGGTATTAGGATGGATTCAAAATGCAAAGGTACGTTTTTTTCTTCAATCTGCAACTATTTTAGGGCAATAAATTGGCATTATATGCGTTAGTATAATGATATGAAGCGTCTTGTTTTGGGTATGGCTGTCTTGCTTTTTCTTGCCTGCGAAGGTAGGAAGGAGGCGGCTGTTGCAGAAATAGAGTTGTGCGACACCGACTTTGTGACGACCCATTACGAGAGGGTACACTATACGGCAACGGAACAACGTCTTCTCGCCCTAGGATTGGTCGATGTGCAGATGCTAGACCCTACAATACGGGTGCATCTGGTCTATGCAACTAAGGATAATTTTCTCGGGCGTGTGCTGTATGCCGATATTCACAGAGCGTTGCTGCTTCCCACTATGGCGGCAAAGGTGGCAGCAGCGCAGCAGGCGTTGCATCAGGAACGCCCTGACCTCGACCTGATTATTCTCGATGCCGCTCGGCCTCTCTCGGTGCAATACCAGATGTTTCATGTGGTGGCAGGGACTCCTCGAAACCGTTATGTTGCCAATCCCAAGAAGGGACCGGGAATGCACAACTATGGTGCTGCGGTAGATGTGACGCTGGTCGACCACGAAGGCAACTGGCTCCCCATGGGGTCTGACTTTGACCATTTCGGCCCCGAATCGCATATCGACAACGAGGCTCACCTACTTGCCACAGAAAAGATTACGCAGGAGGAGTATGACAACCGTCGCCTTCTGCGCCGCATTATGCGGCAGCAGGGGTTGTTGCCCCTTACCTCCGAATGGTGGCATTTCAATCTCATGACGACCGCTCAAGCTCGTCGGACGCTGCGGGCGATAGAATAACTCCTATCTACAAGTCTTTCGACAGATGTCGTGCAATGCGCAGCTGCATATAGCTGTATTTGCCCTCAAAGTGTTCAAATAGCGGCTTGAGTGTGGTGATTTCGGGGTGTTCTTGAATGTAGCTTAGTATTTCGTCCTGTTGTTCTGAATTTAGAATCAGTTCAGGCGACAGCAATCCTTGCTCGACAGCGGTGAACAGGTAGGTCTCCACGGTGGAGACAGCGCGTAGCATCGCGCCTGCCACATCCTCTACACTCTTGCCTTCGGCAAAGAGGCGTGCTGCCTGTACGTATGCCGGCTCCTTCGGGTGCTCTTGGTCGTAGCAGTAGTCTTCTACCATCTGTATGATTTCGGCACCGAAGCGGTTCACTTTGGCTGCCCCTAATCCAGAGATTTTAAGCAACGATTTACGGTCGCGTGGCAATTGGTCGGCAATGGCCAGCAAGCTCTTCTGCGTGAGGATGACGTAGGCGGGCATTCCCTCTTCCTTAGCGTGGGCAGTGCGCCATTTGGTGAGTGTCTTGATGAGCTTGGGATGCTTGATGTCGGCGTAGGTCTCTTCCACCTTGATGGCTCTTTTCTTCCTAGGCTTCTCTAGTGTGAAGTCGACTTTGCATTTCTGGTATGCGTTGATGTCGAAGCCCTTCTCCTGCACCAGTGTCAGCACCGCCTGTTTGAGGTGGTAGGCAGTGCGGAAACGTTCGGCTATGTCGGCGAGACGTTTCCCAATCTCCTTGCTGTCCACCTCCAAGTTCAGCATGGGCAGCACCTTAGCACCGATGAGGGCTGTCTGCTCTAGGAAGTAGGTGGCAGCCTTATCTATACGTTCGGCAAGCAGGGCTTTGCTTTCGGTTTCGGGCATCTGGCTGATGGCTATGAGTTGGCGACGGAACCGCTCTGACACACTAGCCAGATTGGCGATTTGCGGACACACCTGCTCGGTGAGCATTGCGGCCTGCTGGGGGTATGTGTTGCGCAGATGTTCCTGCAGCAGACGTTCCAGCGAGTCCGTGGCATGCTGTATGGCACTGATGTCGAATAGTTCAAACAGCAAATCATAGTAGTACTGTGTCCGGCAGCTGTCCAATTCTGTCTCCGCCTGTTGTGGTGGGGTCAGTGTGCTGTTGAATTGGGCGATGTCGTGGCTGTCGAAGGCGCATTGTGCCGATATTGGGGAGAGGAGTGTGAGCCCTTCGAGGCTGCGGCAGCGGCTGAGTGCCACGTATACCTGTCCGTAGGTGAAGGCGTGTGCGGCATCCACCTGCACACGGTCGAAGGTGAGTCCCTGAGCCTTGTGGATGGTTATCGCCCATGCGGTTTTGAGTGGGTATTGCACAAATGTGCCGTCGGTAATTTGCTTGATTTGATTGTCGGCGGGGTCAATCTCATATCGCAGGTTCTCCCACCGTTCTGGTGTGACATGGATGGTCTCGCCGTCCTCGTCGTCCACTATCACCACGCGTTGTGTGTCGCCGTTTTCGTCGGGTTCGTCGCGCAGTTCCCTCACGGTGCCAATCTTGCCGTTGTAGTATCGGTGTGCGCCGCTGCTGTCGTTCTTCACGAACATCACCTGTGCGCCAGGTTTCAGCACCAGCGTCTTGTCGGTAGGGGCTGAGCTTTCTGGAAAGTTGCCCTCTATCACGGCCGTGAGGGTGAACGGCTCGCTCTGCAAAGCGTCGAGGCGTTGCTGGTTCACGCGGTCGGCTTGGTAGTTGTGGGTGGTAAGTAGGATTGGCTCTGATGTCCCGTCCGTACTCTTTGCTCCTACTCTGGCGTTGAGGGTATCCAGTGTCGTCTGGTCGAAACGGTTGTCGCGTATATTGTTCAGCAGTTGCACGAAGGTGCTGTCCTGTTGGCGGTAGATGGTGGTGAGCTGTATGGTGATATAGCGCAGCCGTTGCAGTGCCTTGCTGTGGAAGAAGAACGGCGACGGGTAAACGCGTTCCATGTAGGGTCGTTCCTCCTCGGTGACTACGGGTGCTAGTTGCTGCACGTCGCCAATCATCAGCAGCTGCACCCCTCCGAAGGGTCGGCTGTTGTGGCGGTAGCGGCGCAGAGTGGCATCCACCGCGTCCAGCAGGTCTGCGCGCACCATGCTTATCTCGTCGATAACGAGCAGCTCGAGCGTGCGGATGATGTCAATCTTGCTCTTGCGCAGTTGGCGTTGCTGTTCGGGCATCTGGTATTCCGTCACCAGCTCGGGAATGTCGGGCAGGTAGGGGCAGAATGGCAGTTGGAAGAAGCTGTGTATCGTCACCCCGCCGGCATTCACCGCTGCCACCCCCGTCGGAGCCACCACCACATGGCGTTTGGGGCAGTGCTCGGCAATATGGCGCAGGAAAGTGGTCTTTCCTGTGCCCGCCTTGCCAGTGAGGAACAGCGATATGCCCGTCTCCCTCACATAGCGTTCCGCCAAGTCAATCTGAGGATTGCGCTCCATCATCTCATGATTATTCCGGTTGTTCCGATTGGTCAGAATTGTCCGATGACTCTGAATGGTCTGATTGTTCTGATTATTCCGATTTTAGCTAACCGGTACCCGCCTGTCCAGCCCGAAGCTCATGGGCGACACCTTCAGCACTGGGGCGAATTGCAGGCGCTTCCACTCGTTGATGCGCACCTTGCGTAGCACCATCGCCACCAGTTCGGGGTCGTAGCCCTCTTCCACAATCTCGTCTTGGCACAGTTGTTCCTCGATGTGCAGGTTCAGTATCGCGTCAAGCACGCTGTAGTCGGGCAGCGAGTCGGTGTCCTTCTGTCCGGGGCGCAGCTCTGCCGATGGGGGCTTCTGTATGGTGTTGATGGGGATGCGTTCGCCGTCGCGGTTGATGTATTCCGCCAGTTCGTACACCTCGGTCTTATACAGGTCGCCAATTACGCTCAGTCCGCCGCAGCTGTCGCCATATAGGGTGCCGTAGCCCATCGCCGCCTCCGACTTGTTGGTGGTATTCAGTGCCATGGCTCCAAACTTGTTAGCGTAGCTCATCACCATTGTACCGCGTATGCGTGCCTGCATATTCTCCTCGGTCACATCCTCGGGGCGGTCGCCAAACACGGGCTTCAAGCATTCGCGCAGTGTGTCGAACATGGGCTTGATGGGCACAATGTCGTAGGCTACGCCTAGGTTGTTTGCCAGGTCGACGGCATCCTTCACGCTGTGGTCGGTGCTGTATTGCGACGGCATCAGCAGTCCGTGTACGTTTTCCGCTCCCAGTGCGTCGGCGGCGATCACGCACACCATTGCGCTGTCCATACCTCCCGACAGTCCCAGCACGGCGCGTTTCAGCCCGTTCTTTCTAAAATAGTCGCGCACGCCCATCACCAGTGCCTTATACACCAGTTCGACGGCCTCGGGCTTCTCGTCGGCGCACTCCTCCATCAGCTGCATGTCCACGCTTTGGGCGTGTTCTTCGAAGTATGGGAACTGGCACAGCACCGTCCCCGCCGCGTTCATTGCCAGACTGCCGCCTGCATACAAGTAGCAGCCTTCGCCGCCTGTGCGGTTCACAAACACCAGCCCCGCGTTCAGGTTCTCCACAATCTTGTGCATGCGGTAGCGTATGCGGTAGGGCTTGTTGTAGTCAAACACGTTGCATCCGCAACACACCACGATGTCGGGCTGCTCGATATGCGACTTCGACAGCTCTTTCAAGTCCTCGTAGAATCCGATGGCAATCTGCTGCTCCTGATACTGGATGACCTGTATGCCTTCGCCGCGCACAAAATACTTCTGCTCGTCGGGGGCGAGGTACTTCTTGGTGATGATGCCGCGCACGGCGCAGTTCTGCACAAACACGATGGCGTTGCACAGCCCCTTGTCCTGTATCTGCAGTGGCATGCCGATTAGGAAGGCACGGTGCTCCGACCGCTCCACCAGCTCTTGCAGGCAGGCTTGGGCGCGTTTCTGAAGGTCGGTGTATGCCACCGAGCCAAACTGGGGATAGCCGCACAGTGTGCAGGCGGGAAAAACAGTAAGAAGGGCCTCGCGACTTTCGGGCTTGTCAAGCTCTTCCACAATCCATTTCATATTCTCTTCGGGATTGTTGGTCGCGATGTCGTGTTGTACTATGTGGATATTCATTTCTAGAATAATTAAAAATTAAGAATTAAGAATTAATATTTTATTACAGGTGGAGGTGTTCCTCTTTGTGTTGCAAAAGTACTATTTTTTTGTGAAATATTACACTATTTTTGATATTTAATTTCCAAGTTCCATTTTTTTGTGTATTTTTGCATATTGAAATAAAAAATGAACATTAAGTAAACTTTTTTAATAACAATCTCAAAATTAACAACATTATGAAGAAAATCGTTGTACTTTTCGTGGCTGTCTTTGCCCTTGGTTTCGCTGTAAACGCTCAAAACGCACTCGGTGTCCGTGGTGCCTTTGGTAATGGTACGGCTGCCGAACTCTCCTTCCAGAAAGGTCTTTCCGATGCTAACCGTCTTGAACTGGACTTGGGCTGGCACAACTTCAAAGACTGGGGTTCCTACATCAACCTCACTGGCATCTATCAGTGGTACTTCAACATCTCTGGCGGTTTTGGCTGGTATGCAGGTCTTGGTGCCAATGCCGGATTTTACACTGGTAATGTCGACGATAGCTTTGGTCTAGGTTTTGACGCTCAGATTGGTATTGAGTATAAGTTCGACTTCCCCCTGCAGATTTCGTTCGATTTCCGTCCTCAGTGGGATTTGCTCGGAGCTGCTAGTGGCTTCGGCTACGGTGCTGCATTAAGCTTGAGATATTGCTTCTAGTGCTACCTGCTTAGTCGAATTTCCTTTGGCTGTAGCCAAAATAAATCTAAAAAGCCCGGCTTCGGTCGGGCTTTTCTTTTTTTGCATATATCCGTTCGTTTGCCGTTCGTTATCCGATCGTTTGCCGTCCAGGCGACGGCAAACGACCCTCCAATCGGTAGAATCCGGTAAGATGCGGTAGAATGCGGTAAGTTTCGGTACGATGCGGTACAATGCGGTAAAATGCGGTACGATGCGGTAGGAATCGGTAAGAATCGGTAGAATGCGGTAAAATGCGGTAGGAATCGGTAACGGACAGAATAATTGTCAGTATTTTTGCAGGCTGGTTGAGGATGGGTGTGGCAAGAATGTAGAGAACGGTAATTATTTTGGGAACGTGATAGTTATGATGTGCTGCTCAAAAGTGGAGCAACTTCTCAGTCTCTTCCCAGAGCCAGCGAGCCTTGTCGGGATTCTTCCAGCGGCGGGGGATGGTGCGGTGGCGGTTGCCGCGGAAGAGGTATAGCGGGTTGCCATAGCTGGCAGTGTATAGCAGGGCGTTGACGGCGGGTTTGGCTCCTTGTTTGGGACTTTTGCAAAAGGGGCGGAATACGAGGTCGGCAATGGGGTCGAACCAGCGACCAAGGCGGAGTATGCGGCTGTTGACGATGCCTGGGTCGGTGACATGCACGGTGATTCGATTGCCGTATCGGCGGTGCAGCTCTTCGGCAAAGAGCATTACGGCCATCTTGGTGTTGGCGTAGGTGCTTATCTGGTGGTAGCTGTAGGGGTCTTGGAGGAGGAAGTTGTGGTCGAGGTGCGCCACGTAGCATGAGAGCGAGATTGTGCTGACCACGTGTGCGCCGGGATTCATGAGCGGCATTAGTCGGCGGGTGAGGAGGTAGGTGCCGAGATAGTTGGTGGCGGTGACGCGCTCATAGCCCTCGGGGGTGGTTTCGTAGTGCGGCAGCATGGTGCCGGCATTGTTGAGCAGGCCGTCGATGCGGATTCCGTCGGCTTCGAGGCCTTGGGCAAAGGCTTCGATGGAGGCGGGCGAACTGATGTCGAGCGGGCGAAAGCCTTCGTGCTCGGCTCGACGCGAGGTGCCGATGACGGTGTGACCGAGGGCGCGAAGTTGTTCTACGGCGGCGGAACCGATGGCTCCGGTGGCTCCTGTGACGATGATGACCATGGGTTATTGTTTGATAGTTTGAATGCTTGATTGTTTGAGTTGCAGTTTTTGCCAGATACAGGTTTCGAGGCGGTTGGGGAGGAGTTTTACCAGTATGGGTACTAGGTAGTTCAGTATTCCGGGCTTGACGTAGTGGCGACGGCGGAACATACCGCGTAGGGCGCGGCGGACTAGCCATTGGGGTGTGCGGATGATGCCGAGGCGGACGAGGAGGGTCTGGGTCTTGGGGTTGAGGTTGTAGAGGGGTGTGGCGACGGCGGCGGGCAGGACGGTGGTGACCCCCACACGGTAGGGGCGCATCTCGAAGTAGAGCGACTTGGAGTAGCTCTTGAGGTAGGCTTTGGTGGCGGCATAGAGGGTGATGCCCGGAGCGGGTATTTGGGCGGTGAGGCTGGAGACATTGAGGATGTAGCCTTGGCGGCGGTGTTTCATGTCGTCACCGAAAAGGGAACAGAGTCGGGTAGGGGTGAGCACGTGGAGGGCAAGCATGGCTTCGGAACGGTCGGCATAGTCGGGCGTGAGTTCGTGGAAGAAGAACATGCCGGCGTTGTTGATAAGGATGTCTATCTGTAAGCCTTGCCGATGGCACCAGTCGTAGAGTTGCTGGGCGGCATCGGGGGCGGCGAGGTCATGGTAGCGGCCAATGGCGCGGATGTTGTATTGCTGGCTGAGTTGTGCAGGCAGGGTGTCGAGCAGGTCCTGCTGGTTAGAAACCATGACGAGATGGTGCCCGCGTAAGGCGAGCTGTCGGCAGTATTCAAGGCCCATGCCCGAGGTGGCTCCAGTGACGAGTGCTTGCATGATTAAACTAAAAGGTATAAAGTAAAAACTAAAAAGTGTTTGTTCCTAATTTGGGTGTGATTGCGGTTATTTGTCGCGGAGGAGGACGATGATGCCACGGTGCTGGGTCCAGATGTTGATGCCGTGGGCTTTGAAGTAGTAGAAGTATGTGTCGGCGGGGGTGTGCTTGTTGGGTGCCCACCAGTCGCTTTCGTTGTGTATGTTGCGGTGGTGGTAGACTACGCGTCCATGGCGGTTGTAGATGGTGAGTTCGTTGTATTTGAAACAGTTGTTCTCCAAGAGGCCGCCGATGACAAAACGGTCGTTCACGCCGTCGCCGTTGGGGGTGACGACGTTGGGGTAGGAGAGAGAGGTGTCGCAATGGTCGCCGTGCCAGAAGATGTAGAGGTTGTAGTGTATGGTGCTGTCGCAGCCAGCCTCGTTGTAGAGGTGGAAGATGCAGTCGGTGACAGAGTCGGTGAAGAGGCTGTCGAGGAAGGGCCATGGCAACTGGGTGTCGACGATGGTGTCGGCGATGGTGGTATCGGAGGTGGGGAGGATGTGGAGGCAGGCGACGATGGTGCTGTCTTCGCCGTGCGAGCCGAGGAGGGTGTCGACAGGTGTGCAGCCTTCGGTGGAAAGCTGGTAGCCGTTGAGGGTGATGGGTAGGTCGTCGGGACAGAGATAATAGAGAATGGTGTCGGTGAGGTTGGGCCAGATGCGGAGATGGTAGTCGTAGATGCTGTCGCAGCCCACCACGCCGTCGACCCATTCGTGGCTGCCCTGATAGAAGATGACGGTGTCGGTTTCGCCGTAGAAGGTGTTATGGAGGGCTTGCCAGGGGAGGGCGTTTTGGACGATGGTGTCGTAGATGGTGTCGTGGCAGTGGCAGAAGTTGCCGACGAAGATTTGTTGGGAGAGTGTGTCGGTGCAGTCGTGTTGGCCTATATAGGCTAGGAGTGTCACCTTGTGCAGTCCGCTGTCGAGGGTGATGAGGGGGCTGTCGGCATCGATGGTGTCGCTGTCGTCTACCACCCAGCGGGCGCTACAGGGTTGGGTGGTGTGGACAGTGTCGCCATTTTCAATGAAGTATGTGTGACTTTGGTTGTAGAAATGGTAGCGGATGGCGCAGCCTATGGTGTCCACGGTGTCGAAAGAGAGGTGGGCTTCGGGGTAATGATACACAGTGTGGCAGTTTATCTCGGTATAGCAGTTGGAGCCGTCGGGAGCCCCAATGAAGTGGATGCGGCAGGTGTAGGTGCCGGGGGTGGTGGTGTAGAGGTGTCGGGTGGTGGAAAGAATGCTGTCGGGGTTGGATGGGGAATACCATGTGTAGTTGAATCCTTCGGGGGCATGGAAGGCAAAGGTGTCGGACAGGTTGCAGTAGTCGTGCTGCACCTCGAACCGGGTGCAGCCAAGGGTGAAGTAGGCATAGCCGTAATGTCCGCCCGGTCGGCAATCGGAAGCGGTTAGGACGATGCGGATGGTCTGGTCGTGCAGGTCTGTCAGTCGAACGCCTACGGTGGTCCACGGCTTCCAGATGCCCACATTTAAAGCCGCTCCTTGATTATATTGTTGCCAGCCTAGCGACGTGTCGCCGATGAAGTTGGCCGAATAGCAGGTTGAGTCGATGGCGTGTCCAGCAGAGTCGAGCATGTCGAATGTGAAGTATGGGCGGTCGGCAGTATCGTGGTTTGGGGTCATAAGCACGGCGGCATACTTCAACAATAGCATATCGCTGACCAGCGTGTCGACATGGTAGAAAAAAATTATGCGGTGGGCATTACCGTCAGGTATCAGGTGGCCTAGCCTTATCGAGGCAGTCTCCCCCGGAGGTATGGTCGGAATATGTACAATGGGGTCGTAATAGTTTGTATCGGTAATCAACAAGATGCGCTGTCTATCGTTGGCGGACCCATGAAAAGGGTCGTACCGGTGAAAGTCTGGGGCAAAAAAAATGGGGTAAAAGTTAGGGTAGGTCGGGGGTCCGTAGAAGCCACGGGTGCGGGAAGGATTTTCAAATATGTCGGTCACATTGGGACAGGCCGACAGTACTTCGGGGTCGATATGCTGCGCCTTTAGGGGCAAGGAGGCGACGAGCATTATCAGTATGTATGTCAGTCGTGCGAGTCTCATTGGGGGGTATTATATTAGATTGAGGGCGCGTTCGATGAAGAGGTTGAGGGGGACGGTGGCGCGCCACACTTTGACGACATAGTCGAAGAACTGGTCGGAACCAATCATCTTCTTGGGCATGGTGTGCATGCTGCAGTAGTCGCGGTATTTGAGCAGGTCGATGTCGGGCCAGTCGGCGGGGTAGCCTTTGGGCGGGCGGCTGAGTTTGCGGCTGGTGAAGAAGCTGTCGCCATAGTAGCGGCGGTAGTCCTTTTGGGCAAGGATGGCCTTAAACTCGTCGGGGCAGTAGAATATCTCCTGCCGTATGGCGGCGAGCTGTGTAGGCGAGGGCATGAAGATGCCGCCACCGAGGGAGCAGCCACCGTCGAGACCGTAGTCGCCCTGCCCTAGCTGCAGATAGTAGCCGGGCACGCACTGTGTGCGGTCGCCGCCGACAGGGAGGAAGCAGGCGATGTGGGTCTTGTAAGGACGTTTGTCGGTGGTGAAACGCAGGTCGCGATAGATGCGGTAGACGCATTGCTTGGCCTGTAGGTTGCCCAGAGCGGGGTCGAGAGGTGTCATCACGTCGATTAGAGTCTGGGTAAACTCGACAAACTGGTCGCGGATGGCTGTCCACCGTGACTTGTTGTCGTTGAACCAGTCGCGATTGTTGTTTACCAACAAGTCGTCGAAAAAGGGGAGGGTGTCGGGGTGTATATTCATTAAATTTTAAGAATTGTTTGTTTGGATTTGCAAAAATACAAAAAATATTCGTATCTTTGCACCCTCGTTTGAGAAAAATCACAATTTTAAAAATAGTTATACTATGACAGAAACAGTTAAAACTCTCCGAGACAGTGCTGCCATGCGATGGATTGCGCTGTTGCTGCTGGCACTGGCTATGTTTTGCAGCTATGTGTTCATGGACATTCTTTCGCCAATCAAAGACCTGATGCAAGACACCCGTGGCTGGGATAGTGCCTCATTCGGGCGTATGCAGGGTGCTGAGGTGTTCCTCAACGTCTATGTGTTCTTCCTTATCTTTGCGGGTATTATCCTCGACAAGATGGGTGTGCGTTTCACGGCGGTGCTTTCGGGCGCGGTGATGCTATTCGGCGGCATTATTAAGTTCTACGCTGTCAGCGATGCCTTTGTGGGTACGGGCATTGAGACTTGGTTTACCAACCACTTGAACTGGAATGGTGAGTTGCCGGTCATCGGTGCTATTCTGCCGTTTGTGGCAGGTATGCCTGCGTCAGCTAAGTTGGCCGCACTCGGCTTCATGTTCTTTGGCTGCGGCTGCGAGATGGCCGGTATCACGGTGAGCCGTGGTATCGTGAAGTGGTTCAAGGGCCGCGAGACGGCTCTTGCTATGGGCTCAGAGATGGCCTTGGCACGTCTGGGTGTTGCCACCTGCATGATTTTTTCGCCCTACTTTGCCAAACTGGGTGGCGAGGTTCATGTCGACAACGCCGTGAAGTTCGGCGTGGTGCTGCTTTGCATCGCCCTTATCATGTTCATCACCTATTTCTTCATGGATAAGAAACTCGACAGCCAGACCGGCGAGGCCGAGGAGAAGGACGACCCGTTTAAACTCAGCGATTTGGGCAAGATTTTCACCAGCCTTGGTTTCTGGCTCGTCGCCCTGCTGTGCGTGCTTTACTATAGTGCCATCTTCCCCTTCCAGAAGTATGCCGTGAACATGCTGCAGTGCAACCTGACGCTCAATCCTGCCGACCCCAACACTTATTGGGGTGGCAGCACAGAGGCATTCAGTGTCTCCGTCACTTGGGTTCAGTATATTATCATGCTGGTGGTGGCAATCTGCTCGTTTGCCAGCAATTTCTCCAAGAAGAAAGGTATGAAGTTTGGCCTTATGGCTGTGGCTGTCGTGGCACTGGTGGTTTATTGCTATATGGGCTATATGCGTGGCACGGCCGAGACTATTTTTGCCGTGTTCCCGCTGCTGGCTGTGGCCATCACTCCTATATTGGGCAACTATGTCGACCATAAGGGTAAGGCTGCCTCAATGCTGATGCTTGGCTCCATTCTGTTGGTCATCTGCCACCTCACCTTTGCCTTTATCCTGCCCAGGTTCCAAGGCAACGCTGTGGGCGGCACCATTGTGGCTTATGTCACCATACTTGTCCTCGGTGCTAGTTTCTCGCTAGTGCCTGCGGCTCTGTGGCCTTCTGTGCCTAAGCTGGTCGACGAGAAGATTATTGGTTCGGCATACGCGGCTATCTTCTGGATTCAGAACATCGGCCTCGGTCTCTTCCCCGCCCTTATCGGCATTGTGCTTAACAAGACTAACGAGGCAGGTACCGCAGCACACGAGCTTAACTACACATGGGCACTTGTCATGCTGGCAGCCCTCGGTATTGCAGCTCTGCTTATCTCTGTCTACCTCAGAGCAGTCGACAAGAAGAAGGGCTACGGCCTCGAAGAGCCGAATATTAAGTAATAAACTATAAAGTAAAAACTAAAAACTAAAAGGTGTTAGCTGTTGGCAAAGCCTTTTAGTTTTTAGTTTTTACCTTTTACTTTTTACTATACTGAATATGCAAACAGTAACATTAGGTCGCACAGGGCTTGTTGTTCCGAAGAACGGATTCGGAGCCCTACCCATTCAGCGCATTTCGTTAGCTGAAACCGTCCACCTGCTGCATAAGGCGTTGGACCACGGCATGTATTATTTCGACACTGCCCGCTTCTACACCGACAGCGAGGAGAAGATTGGCGCGGCTTTTGCCGACCGTCGCGACAAGGTGATTATAAGCACTAAGACGGGTGCCACTAAGGTAGAGGACTTCTGGAAGCAGTTGGAGACCAGCCTGCGGTTGATGAAGACCGACTATGTAGACCTCTATCAGTTCCACAACCTAGCCTTCTGCCCCAAGCCGGGGGACGGCACGGGGTTGTATGAGGCAATGCTCGAGGCTAAGGAGCAGGGCAAGATACGCCATATAGGGTTGACCAACCACCGTATGGCGGTGGCACGCGAGGCTATCGAAAGCGGATTGTATGAGACGCTGCAGTTTCCCTTCTCCTACCTTGCCAACGAGGAGGAACATGCGTTGGCTGAGAGTTGTCGCGACCACGATATGGGCTTTATCGCCATGAAAGGTTTGGCAGGTGGCTTGATTAACCATGCCGCCACAGCCTACGCCTATCTAGCGCAGTTTCCCTATGTGGAGCCTATCTGGGGTATACAGCGCGAAAGCGAGCTGGACGAGTTTATCTCGTTCCAAGAGAATCCTCCAGTGCTGGATGATGAGATGCGTGCCCGCATTGAGAAAGACCGTAAGGAACTGTGTGGCGACTTCTGCCGTGGCTGTGGGTATTGCCAGCCTTGCACCGTGGGTATCGAGATTGAGAGTTGTAATAGGATGTACTTGTTCCTTCGTCGTGCGCCCTATAGCGTCTATCTCACCGATGAGTTTAACGAGAAGATGCAGAAGGTGAACGACTGTGTGGAGTGCGGCCTATGCAAGGAGCGCTGCCCCTACCATCTCGACATCCCGACGCTGTTGAAACGCAATCTTGAGGACTTCAACGACCATTGGGCTCGCAAAGCGGAGCTGAACCCGTGACATCAATGAATAGGATACTTCCCTATTGCTTCCTATTGTTGTTTTTCTTCGTATCATGCGAGAGAGAACACGGAGGCGAAAATGTTGTTGACACAACAGCCAACGGCGAAGGCGAGGTGGTTGGTGACGGGTTATTTTCGGTTTCAGAAGTTACAAAAGTAGAGTTTGCGCCAGGTAATCTGAAGGCTGGAGGACATGGCTTTACTGTTCACCAGTATGACTATGGCGGTCTGTTTGGGTGGGGAACTGGCAACAGACCTACTATCACTGATATTGAGGCGGATTATACAGACTTTTACGACTGGGGAAATTATAATTCGGGAGGATTATGGCGTACGTTGTCGGCGGCGGAGTGGCAATATCTGCTGTTCCGACGTGAAGAGGCTCAATCTAAATATGGTATGGGAACGGTGTGGGGTGTGCAGGGTGTGTTATTGTTGCCTGATAATTGGGTGACGCCATCGAATTGTACATTCAAATCCGGTTATGAGTGGAGGAAAAATGTATACGATTTAGACCATTGGGCTAAGATGGAAAAGGCTGGTGCAGTTTTTCTTCCTGCAGCAGGTTATAGATGGGGGACAGAAACTGCTTTCGTAGGTGGAGGAGGGTATTATTGGACATCCACCACCGCTCACCCTTTATCAGCAGATGCAGGTTATCTATGCTTTAGTGATGCGTATTTGAGTGTGGATGGAGGTCGCCGTGCTATGGGCTGTTCTGTACGATTGGTTCAAGAAAAAGGAAATTAGACATGTAGAATGTCAACTACTGTAATCTGCATGTCGTTAGCACAGAAACGTACTTCATAGTCACTGAATGCCATGCCGTATATGCGGCCGGGGTCGTGCTGGTATTGCGGCCGGGGGTCGTGGGCTAGCACGTCCAATAATGGCTGTTGCATGTCGGGAGGCAGAAGGCTGAGTAGAGCAGGGGGGCAGACTACCTCCATTAACCACTCGGCAGGCCTTGTGGCAAAGCCACTGCGGGCATCGGGATGGCTGTCGGCATAAGGCAGGTAGGGCTTGATGTCGTAGATGGGAGTGCCGTCCATGAGGTCTGCACCGCTGACATATAGCACGGGACCTAGTTGATAATCCTGCTCTATTTTTAGCAGTTTCACGGAGGAGAGACCCACTGGGTTGGGCCGGAAAGGACTGCGGGTGGCGAATACACCTATGCGCTCATTGCCGCCTAATCGTGGGGGACGCACTGTGGGAGACCATTCGTCGCGTACCGTCTCGCTGAACTGCCATATAAGCCAGATATAGTCGAAACCTTCGAGCCCTCGCACGGCTTCGGCAACACGATACTGTGTCTCAAACACGATGCGTCCGGGGGTGTCGACAATACCAGCTTGTCGCGGAATGCCGAACTTGGTGGGGAAGCAGGTCTCTATGTGGGCGATGGGGGTCACGCTGGCTTTGATTTTTGTTTTCTAGAACTTTCGGTCCAATGGAGCTAGTTTTACTATATTAACAAGTATGGCCTAGAAAGTCAGGTAGGGTGCTAGCCAGTACATTAGGCTGGCACTGAGTATGCCGACACCTGCACCAGCTAGCACGTCGCTAGCCCAGTGCCGGTTGTTGTACATACGCATGATGCCTACACCGGTCGCTAATGTGTAGCCTGCGATGGCTATGCCGGGGTATTCCTTGCCGTATTCTCGGCGCAGTATCTCTGCACCGAGAAAAGCTGTGACGGTATGACCCGATGGGAAACTGCTGTACACGCCAGAATAGGGGCGTTCCACGCCAAGGGTATGCTTCATTCCCGTATTGATGGAGAATGCTAATATGGCGGAGCCCGCCTCAAGGCAGACGAGGTCGCGCCAGCTATGCCGGCTCTCGATGCCACAGGCTTTTAGTATAAATACGGAGGCTAGAGGCGCATACTGGATAGAGTTCTCAATTTCGCTACGAAGATGTTTGTCGTATTGCAGACAGTCGCGCAGCCTGCCGTCGACGGTTTTGTGCAATGGCGAAAAAGAGATGGCGGTGCCAGTGGCTATTAGTGCCGAGGGCGCAACAGACTGCTGCCACGTGAATGAATGGTCGTATCCACACAGTAGCGTGTCGTTGTGCTGTGCGAAAACGTTAGGCGCGATCAGCGTACCAACCAAAATCAGCCAGAAGCGCAGCCGTGTTTCTCTTCGTCTCATAGCGTTAACCTTCCTTCTTTTAAGATGGGTACTAAAGGGCAGGTGTCTAGACGGAAGGCAAATTCGATGTCTTGCTCGGCACCGAAGCAGATAAGACGTTGCACATGGCTGGCATAGCGTAGCGAATAATTGTAAGGGTCGCCATTGCAAATCTTCCATAAGTCTATTGCCATGCGGACGGCATCGTGTGTGGTTGCGTAGTGTCCGCTGTTTAAGAGCCGTTGGCAGAGTGCACCAGCAAATAGGGTATCTTCGATGCTGAAATCATTCTTCCAACCGCTGCAGAGAATGACTAAGTCCTGAGGCTCATTGGTTAATAGTTGAGTCAGTGCAGAGAGGTTGGAGAAAGCTCCTATAAGTGTACGGTCGGCATCGCTGCCCCGCAACATGCAAACGGTACCATTGGTTGTGCTGTATGCCAACCGTTGGCCGTGGAGGTCGGAAGAGAGGTATTCGGTGGGTGAGTTGCCCCATTCTGCACCCTCCACTTTCTTGCCACCTCGCTCTGCCGCGCTAATATAGCCCAGCGAATGGTAGTGTCTGAGGGCTTCGAGACTGTCCAATGGCACAATCTCATCTACTCCTGCTTGAAAGGCTGCGCAGACTGCAGTGGTGGCACGCAATATATCAACTGCTACCGTAGTGTGATGTTCATGTATACCACGGTAGTCGTACATTGCTGGAGTGAGCGACAGCTCAATTTTGGAAACCTTCATTGCCAAAAGATTCTTCGGTTAACTTGGAACGTTCTATGCTGCCATCAGGATAGATGGTAAAAGCGTAATAATTAGGGTTGGCAGGCACGTATTGGTCATGTTGGAAATACCAACGTCCAGCACTAGTGGGCAGGCTGCGTAGCACAAAGTCGCTCATCGCTTCCAACAGCATGCATCGGTGGGCAAGTCGATTGCTAAAGCCTGTACGGTTGATGAATTCTGTGTCGGTGCTTAACTCCATCGGCACCCCCTTAGCATCTAAAGGCTGCATTTTGCTGCCGCGCACCCAAGTGTGCATCAGTTCCATGCCAGTTTTGGTGGAGCGTAGTGTATACTCAACGTATGCTGCCACCTCGTTTGCCTCGGGCTCCTGCCATTTGTGTATGGTTATCAGCAACACGGCATCAATGCCAAATTGTGAGGACAATGATTTGATGTCGAAAGTCGCCATCTGGTGGTAATCCATTTTGATGGTGTCCATCAGCACATCGGTAACAAGCGGAGCCAATACGTAGTAGCCTTGATCGGCCAGTGGCTTGGCGGCGGTCTGGCGCACATATTGTGCGGCAATAGTCAGTTCGTCGTTTTGCACTTGGTCCTGCGTGGTTTTAGGCAATAGTCTCTGAGCATTATCTTGCGGAGGGGCAAGCATGATGACGAAAGGCTGTTCCTTATATAGGTCTTCGTATGTGGCGATGCGTTTCTCGCTCTTGCATGAGCATAGGAGCATCAACGTGGTGGCTATGAGTATGAGGGTTCGTTTCATGGTCAGTGGGGAAAATGTGGTTATTGGGCTTATGACCCTTATTCTTTGCTCTTTGATTCTTTTTTCTTGGCTTTATCCGCTTCGCGCTTTGCTTTCTCAGCGGCTTTGGCTTCTTGTTTCTTAGCCTTGTCGGCAGCTTTCTTAGCGGCCTCCTTCTCCTTTTGTGCGCGTTCTTTGGCCTTTGCCTTCTCCTTGCGCTCCTTCTCCTTAGCCTTGGCAAGTTCTTTCTTGGCTTTCTTGGTTTCGAGAGCTTTCTGCTCTTTTTCTTCCTTTAACTGTTGTTTGAGCATCTTTTGGTACTCGGGGTCGTTTTCCAATTGCCGTAGGTACGACTCTTCTTCAGGCGTAAGGGTGATATGTATGGTGTCGAGGGTCTTGATGTCAATGTGTGAGGTGTCGGTGTGTCCTTTGCCGGCATACATAGGGGTGATGGTGTTGATGAGATAGTCGACGTAGACGGTGCTGTTGGGAAAGAATGTTTTCTCGTTATTGAACATCGTGTTTGCCTGTTCGAGGCAGCCCAACCTTGCCAGAGCTACGCCGTAGTCAGCATACAGGCCGGGGTGTATGGCACGTTGGTCGAGATTCTGATTGATGGCTTCGGCGTAGGCTTTGGCGGCCTCAAGCAAACGGGCCTCGGTAGGCTTGAACTGGTACTGTGCAAGTGGTGCAGGATTGACCACCAGTTGTCCTTCGTTGTAGCAAGCCGTCAACGTGCTGCATGACAGCAGCAGCACGGCTATAATCTTTTTCATTCGTTTGTTACTATTCATTTTTTCTATCAATAAAAAGAAAACGGCAACCACGTAAGCCGGGTTCTGTCCTGTCGCGTGCGACAGCCTCTATCATCAATCTACTGCCGACGTCACCGTCGACCTCTATCAACCTACCCCCCGGCAAAAGGCGAGCCTGCCCTTAACTGCCGGTATATTTGGTCTTTCAACCCATAAGGTTTGCCATCGGACGGCATTGCTGCCGTCTGTCGTGAGCTCTTACCTCGCGCTTGCACCCTTGCCCGTAGGCGGTTTGTCTTTCTGTGGCACTTGCTGTCGGCAGGACGCTTGCCTTCCTGCCGCCTTCCCGTTAGGAAGTATGGTGGCTCGTGTTGCCCGGACTTTCCTCCCGCAGCACCCGCAAGAGTGCTGCCGGCGATAGAGACGGTTGCCGTTTCCGAATGTCAATGTACTGTCTTTTCAATTTGCAAAAGTACCGCTTTTTTTTGACATACGAAAAAAAATCTCTCTTTGGGGCTTCGGTTTCTATGCTGTGTCCATTCTGAAAAGGGGTGCTTACATTCTTTTTTTATGAAGTTGGAAGCACTTTTTTACTTTTTTATGGATTTTCATCATTATTATGACTTTTTCTTGTTACTATATTTATAAATATCTTATTTATAGTTGATTATGGCGTTTTGTTTGGCTTTTTCATCGTTGTTTGATGGCTTTGGGTATAAAAATCCTTTAAGAATTTTTATACTTTGTGCAACAAAGTGTGTTTAATGTTTATTTTTGTTTGGTATTCAATATTTTGCGATTATATTTTAAGGGATAAAAGAAACGAAAAATATGAAATTTGACCCCAAAAGTAACTTTTTTTGCGATTTTTTACAACAAAATGCACTTTTTTCAGTCTATATAGTGTATGATTGCCGATAAAGAACATATAGTAGCCGCCTGTCAAAGAAAGGACCAGAAGGCCATGAAACAGTTGTATGAAGAACTGGCACCCGTGATGTTGGGTGTGTGTATGCGTTATACACACTCTCGCGACGAGGCACAGGACATACTGCACGACGGCTTTATCAAAGTGTATGAAAATATTGGCAAGTTAAAGGATGCGTCAGCATTGGAATCGTGGGTATATCATATTATGGTGAGTCTGTCAGTCGACTATCTCCGGCGTGAATCTAATTTGACGTATTACGACATGAATAGTTTGGCTGATTTGGCTGTGGAGGAAAATGAAGAAGAACTGGATTTAGACCGTGTGGATAGAACGATGAAGGAGGTAGTGGCGGCATTACAGTCACTGCCAGCATCGCTCAGAGTGGTGTTTAATATGCGCGCAGTGGAAGAAAAGGAGTATGAAGAGATAGCGTTACTACTCCATAAATCGGAAACAACGGTACGTGGCTATATGGCACGTGCCCGACAGATGATAATAGAAAAACTAAATAAGAAAGGAATAGACAATGAATGACAAGTTGAAGAATTATGCTACGGCTCCCGACCCAGAGGTGTGGGAGAAGATTGAGAAGACAATGCGTCGTCGTGTGTTACGTCGTTACGCATGGACGGCCGCAGCGGGAGTTGCCGTGGTGACACTGGCGGTGGTGGGCATAGTGTTGTGGCCTGACAGTACTGCCAGCGCAACACAGTCGGCAATGCCTGATGTGGCACAGGTGTTGCCTCGCGAACAGGTTTGTAAGGTACCTGCGTCACAGGAACCTTTAGCAACGGAGATGGTGATAAACCAAACAAGAATGGCAAACTCTAAATCTGTCAAAGTTGAGCAGACGGTGACAACAGTTGCATCACCACAGGTGTCTAAGACTCAGGCAGAGGAAAGAACGGTACTTGCGCAGCCTGTGGTATCTTCACAGCCTGTACCATCAGCTGTTGCTACGTCCCCTGCCCAGGTGGTGGTGCCAACGGTGTCAGAAACAGTGGTTAGAGAATCGCAATCTGATAATGAACCAGTCAAGACGATGTCAGAACCCGCCACACAACAGGCAAAATCTGCGACAAACTATGGTGTTGAAGACACAATTTTATGGCTGCCTAATGCGTTCGTACCGGGTTCGGATGATGACGAAATCAATACTTTCCGTGTCCGACTGAACCATCCTGGCGATGTGTTGACCAACTTTAGAATGACTATCTTTAGTCGTTCGGGCAATCAGGTGTTTACTAGTAACGATATCAACAATGGATGGGACGGAACCAACAGAGGTAGAGAGTTGCCTCAGGCTGCATACGTCTACGTTATCTACTACACGGATAAGGATGGTTTCCGCCACCAGCGTAAAGGTACAGTCACTCTTGTGCGATAGATATTGGCGTTATTCATAACAATGGGGTGCTCAAATAGATTGGGCACCCCTTGCTATTATGAAACGGAATGATTGTCTATAGGCTGCGGAGCCAGCTGATTTCCTGAGCCCATAGGGTGGGGTCAGGGGTTTCGAGGATGATGGGCATGTTGTCGAAGCGGGGGTCGTGCATGAAGCGGACGAAGAAGTCCTTGCCGAGGAACCCATTGCCGAGGGTCTCGTGGCGGTCGACATGCGAGCCTGCGTTCTTCTTGCTGTCGTTGAGATGGATGGCACGGAGGTATTGTAGGCCTATGATACTCTCAAAGTCGTCGAAACAGAATTGGTAGCCCATCTCGTTGCTGAGGTCGTAGCCGGCGGCGAGGGTGTGGCAGGTGTCGATGCAGACGCCTACGCGGCTCTTGTCGTCGATGC
>CAMZFW010000016.1 GCA_947306225.1 uncultured Bacteroidales bacterium | reverse complement strand
GAATAGTATAAATAAGGTATAAATAAGGTATAAATATGGTATAACTATAGAATAACTAGGAGAGCTGCGGGAACGAGTGTGGTTAATAATTGTTAAACGGGTTTTGGAGGGGTGAAACTGGGGGTGAAAAAAGGCTGCGGCAGCAGAGAAATTTTAACAAAAGGGAGGTGCTACGAGGATGGGAAAAAAGAGGAAAAAAAGGGTGGATTTTCGAGACTTGGACAGGGAGCGAAAGGGAGGAGAAAGGTGCCATGTCGACAAGGCGAAAAGGGGTGGAAAGGGGGTATCAACAGGGGTGTTGAAAATTTTTTTTATAAAAAAGATGGATAAAACTTGCCATTTGGAAAAAATATAGTAAATTTGCATTTTATAAAAATAGTTGTAAATAAACAAGTAAAACACACATAAAGCAATGACCCACATGATTTTGACCGCAGTGCTAACGCTTGGCATAATAGGTGCCTTCTTTGCCATAGTACTGTATTTTGTTGCCCAAAAGTTCAAAGTTGTCGAAGATCCCCTGATTGACGAGATTGCCGAAGTGCTGCCCGGTGCCAACTGTGGCGGCTGCGGAAAGGCAGGCTGTCGAGCCATGGCGGAGGCCTTCGTGAAGCAGGGCAATATGGACGGTCTGAAATGCCCTGCCGGCGGCGAAGCCGTGGCACAGAAGGTGGCAGAGCTGCTGGGATGCACTCCCGAAGTGACCGAGCCCCAAGTGGCGGTGGTGCGCTGCAACGGCAGCTGCGCCAATGCCCAGGCGAAGAATAAGTACGACGGGCTGCACGACTGCGCCTTTGCCAACAGCGTGTATGCCGGCGAGAGCGGCTGCGTGTTCGGCTGCCTAGGTTTGGGCAACTGTGTCAACGCCTGCCAGTTTGGCGCGCTGAGCCTTGACCCCGAAACAGGACTGCCCAAGGTGGACGAGGAGAAGTGTACCGCCTGCGGTGCCTGCGTCAAAGCCTGCCCACGCGGCATCATCGAGCTGCGCAACAAGGGGTTGAAGAACCGCCGTGTGTATGTGGCATGTCGCAACAAGGAGAAGGGCGCCACGGCGCGTAAGTCATGCACAGCCGCCTGCATCGGCTGCGGCAAGTGCGAGAAGACCTGCCCCTTCGGAGCCGTGAAGGTGGAGAACAACCTGGCATACATCGACTACACGCTGTGCAAGATGTGCCGCAAGTGCGTCGCCGAGTGCCCCACGGGAGCCATCCACGCGGTCAACTTCCCACCGCTGCCCCCCAAGAAGGAGCCCGCACCCGCCGCAGCTCCCGCACCCGCTCCGGCAGCAGCCCCCGCAACAGCGACGGCACAACAGAACTAGTAGGAACACATAACAAATTCGAAGATGAAGACTTTCAAAATGGGTGGTGTCCACCCCGAAGAAAACAAGATATCGACCGGTGCCGTCATTGAGCAGATGCCCCTGCCCACACAGGTCGCCATATTGATGAACCAACATCTGGGAGCCCCCGCCACCCCCATCGTCGCCAAGGGCGACAAGGTGAAGGTGGGACAGCTCATCGCCGAGGCGCAGGCGTTTATGTGCGCCAACATCCACTCCCCCGTGAGCGGCACGGTGAACAAAATCGACGTGTGCAAGGACATGGTGGGACTGCCCAAGACCGCCATCTACATCGACGTGGAGGGCGACGAGTGGCTGGAGAGCATCGACCGCACGCCCGAGGTGAAGCGCGAGTGCAACCTGGAGCCGAAGGAGATTGTCGCCAAGCTGAAAGAGATGGGCATCGTGGGCCTGGGCGGCGCCACATTCCCCGCCCATATCAAGTATAGCGTCCCCGAGGGCAAGAAGGCGGAATACCTCATCATCAACGCCGCCGAGTGCGAGCCCTACCTCACCTCCGACCACCGCGTGATGATAGAACATGCCGAGGAGATATGCGTGGGCGTGAGCATCCTGCGCAAGGCCCTGGGCGTGCCCAACGCCTATATCGGCATCGAGAACAACAAGCCCGAGCCTATCCGTGTGATGACGGAGATGGCACGCCAGTTCGAAGGCATCATCGTGCAGCCCCTGAAGGTGAAATACCCGCAGGGAGCCGAGAAACAGCTTATCAACGCCATCACGGGCCGCAAGGTGCCCAGCGGCAAGCTGCCTATCGACGTGGGCTGCGTGGTGAGCAACGTGGGAACGACATTCGCAGTATACGAGGCGGTGCAGAAGAACAAGCCTTTGATTGAAAACATACTCACCGTGACGGGCAAGAAGCTGCCGAGCCAGCACAACTACCAAGTGCGCATCGGCATCACCTACAACGACATCATCAAACAGGCCATCGGCGAGCTGCCCGAGACCACCGGCAAGGTCATCAGCGGCGGCACGATGATGGGCAAGGCGGTGAGCAATCTGGCGGCTCCCACCACCAAAGGCGCGGCAAGCGTGCTGGTGATGGACGAGGCGGAGGCACGCCGCGCACCTGAGACCAACTGCATACGCTGCGGCAAGTGCGTGAACGCCTGCCCCATGGGGTTGGAGCCCTACCTCTTCTCGGCATTGGTGAAGACGGGCCGCGTGGAGGAGGCCCAGGAACACAACATCTTGGACTGCATCGAGTGTGGGTGCTGCTACTTCAGCTGCCCCGCCCACAAGCCGCTGACCGACGAGATAAGGCTGGGCAAGTTCAAGGTGCGTGCCATGATGGCTGCCAAGAGATGATTCCGACAAGACGAACAATAGTTAAAGATATTAATAAATTAAAATATGAATCTATTAAATATATCTGGTTCTCCTCACGTGCACAGCGATGAGTCGACGAAGAAAATCATGTGGCGCGTAAACCTGGCCTTGGTGCCTATGCTGCTGTGCGGCATAGCCTACTTTGGGCTGAACGCGTTGCTCATCAGCCTGGTGTCAGTGGCATGCTGCTGCCTATTCCAATGGCTTATTGAGAAATTCATCCTAAAAGTGCCCAGCACCGTATGCGACGGCTCGGCCGTGGTGACGGGCCTGCTGCTGGCATTCAACGTGCCTGCCACTGCCGACATGATATGGCTGGTGACAATCGGTGCGCTGGTGGCAATCGGTGTGGGCAAAATGACATTCGGCGGCCTGGGCAAGAACCCGTTCAACCCCGCACTGGTGGGACGTGTGTTCATGCTTATCTCGTTCCCGGTGCAGATGACCACCTGGCCCACGGTGGGCAAGTGGTTCCCGATGACGCTGGACACCACCACGGGCGCCACCCCGCTGGGCATCATCAAGGAGGGACTGACGCACGACGGTGCCACGGTGCAGAGCGTGATAGAGGCCAACAACCTGCCGTCGCTGACCGAGATACTGCTGGGCCACATGGGCGGCTCGCTGGGTGAGGTGAGCGCGATAGCGATACTGATAGGCGCGTTGTACCTGCTGTGCCGCAAGGTTATCAGCTGGCACATCCCGGTGGCGTTTATCGGCACGGCATTTGTGTTCAGCGGCATTCTGTGGCTGTGCGACCCGACACAGTATATCGACCCCGTGACGACCATCCTGACGGGCGGCATCATGCTGGGTGCCTGCTTCATGGCGACAGACATGGTGACATCGCCCATGGCTAAGAGCGGACAGCTGATATTCGGCTTCGGGTGCGGCCTGCTGACCATCATCATCCGTAACTGGGGTGCCTATCCCGAAGGCGTGAGTTTCGCCATACTGCTGATGAACGCGGTGACACCGCTCATCAACCGCTGGTGCAAGCCTGTAAGATTTGCAAATTAAAACTAGTAACACTAGTCAAACTAGTAAAACTAGATAAACTAGATAAAAAAACATTATTATGGCTAAGAAAGCAAAATCATCATTAATCAATATGCTGCTGTCGCTGACAGTCATAGCGGTGGTGGCAGCTTCCGCACTGGCATTTGTCAGCGGTGTTACCGAAGAGCCTATAGCGCAGGCACAGAAGGCAAAGAAGGAAGCGGCCGTGAAGGCGGTGCTGCCCACTTTCGACCGACTGGAAGAGACGACTATCGACGAGGTGCCCTGCACAAAGGCGTACGATGCCGACGGCAATCTGGTGGGCATGGCAATTGAATCGAAGAGCGGCAAGGGCTTTGGCGGCAACTTGGTGGCCATGGTGGGTCTGGACGCGGAAGGCAATATCAGCGGCTACCAGATTTTGGAGACTGCCGAGACTCCCGGCTTGGGCGCAAAAGCCGGCGAATGGTTCCAAAAAGGCAACAAGGGCGACGTGATTGGTAAGAACCCTGCCGAGGGTCTGAAGGTGAAGAAGGATGGTGGCGACGTGGATGCCATCAGCGGCTCGACCATCACCTCGCGCGCATTCTGCGAGATAATCAACAACGCATACGCAATATACCAGAAAGGAGGCAATGAGCAATGAAAGCTGTAGACATTATCAAAAACGGACTTATAAAGGAAAATCCCACGTGGGTGCTGGTGCTGGGCATGTGCCCGACGCTGGCTACCACCACGTCGGCAATCAACGGCATGTGCATGGGCCTGGCGACAGCCTTTGTGCTGCTGATGTCGAACATTGTCATCTCGCTCCTCAAGTCGGTGATACCTGACAAGGTGCGCATACCGGCATTCATCGTGGTAATCGCCACGTTTGTGACGGTGGTGCAGCTGGTGATGCAGGCATACCTGCCCGACCTGTATGCCACGCTGGGTCTGTTCATCCCGCTGATTGTGGTGAACTGCGTGGTGCTGGGACGCGCCGAGGCGTTCGCATCGAAGAACAATGTGTGGCACTCGCTGCTCGACGGCCTGTTCATGGGCCTGGGCTTCACCTGGGCGCTGACGCTGGTGGGCATGGTGCGCGAGATGCTGGGCGGCGGCTCGATATTTGGGTATAATTTCATCGGTGGCAACGACGGTATGCTGCTCTTCATTTTGGCTCCGGGAGGCTTCGTCGTTTTGGGCTATTTGATGGCTTTGGTGAAGAGTTTTCAGAAAAAGTCATAAAAAAAGTTAAAAAATAGGCTCTAAAGGTGACGATTTTGGCACTTTTGGAAGAGTATAGGTGAGAAGGCAGAAAAAAAACTTTTTTTAAAGCCGGAATAGTGCCCGAAAATGAATAAACTTTAGAGTAACAAATAACGTAAAAATTGTATCATTATGAAAAAAATCATCTTTACAGCATTCATCGTACTTGCTCTAGGCTGGTCGGAGAAAATGCAGGCACAGGACTGCGACGCCATCGTGCGCCCGCTGTGCATCCAACGGAATCTCGACCCGAACGTCTATCCTGCCGAAAAGCTAGAGCAATACTGTTTATTCTCGAGGTGCGCCTTCTTCGTCACCAACCAGGTGCCTCAAGGAGCCATCGTGAACGACATCAGCGACCTGACCAACAGCATCACCCAGGAGAAGGTGCGGAAGGACTTTGTGGCAGACCTGAACACCATCAGCTACTGGGGCTACAACTTCAACCAGTTCCGTCCCCGTGGTTATGAGGAGCCCATCTATTTCCGCATGGGGAAAGGGCGCACGGCACAATACCTCGGCGTGCGTTCGTACAACGAAGCCATGGCACGGTCGACACACCCAGAACAATTTAAAGACTAATTACCATTAACGCTTAAAATACCCATCATCATGAAAAAGATATTTTTGTTAATGATAGCGATTGCCATGGCTGGCGGCGCAATGGCGCAGAATGTGCAGTTCATCTATCTTGACGCCACGACGCACGGCACAACCCGTCCCGGTCCCGGTAATTCGGGCATGGCCATCGTGGACGACGGCAACACGACAGGCGACTATTCGCAAGGTCACGACTATTGGCTGACGATACGCTCGAACTGCGACTCGGTGGACTCAACAGGCCTGAAACATCTCGGCCTCACCATCCACGCGTTCGATGTGGGATGCAGCGACACCCTGTATATCTACGACGGACCCGACACCAACTCGCCCGTGTTATTGAAAAGGAACAACTGTTTCACAACCGACTCGAGCGAACACTTTTATGTGAGCACCACTAACGTCAACGAGGAAATAACCATCCGCCTACGGAGCACCATACACGACTCCACCGAACACTATGCAGGCTTCCACTTAGAGCTAGCGTGCCAGTTCCCCTGCGAATATACGGTAGCAGTCATCGACTCAGTGTTTGACCGCACCGACATAAACACAGGAGAGATTATAGGCCACGGCACATTAAGATGGGTGCCTGCCGCATTCGACACCACTTTTGCCTACCGTTATGATACCATTCTGACCGAATGGGTCGACGACACTACATGGACTATCGACCCCAACACGAACGACAGTCTTATGCATATCTACCACCATCATCCCATTGACACCATCCAGCTCGACAGCATCATCAGTATCGACACGTTGGGCATGGTGTGGGCAGCACTGCTCTGCCAAGGCCAGGGTGTGATATTCCACGGCCATGGCAACTTCACCCACAACACGGGCTTCTACTACCCCGCAGACACCAACACCATGTTTGAATGGACCATAGGCTCCGACACATACAACGATATTGGAGCCACGACAACACCTCCCTACATCGGATTCCAAAATCCGGGATGCCCTGAAGTGACATTGAGACTAATAGACCCCAACGGCTGTCCGAGCAACATAAACGCCGGAATACAGGTACGAATATCGCCCAACCCAATTAAGACGATATTTGACCTGAGCTCGATATGCAACAACGACTCGCTGCTGGTGACAGTGGGCTACGACGGCGACAATGCGACGCTGACGCTGAAGGAGATTAAATTTGCGACAACCGTGACAAAAGTGAATGAGGTGCGAACATTCATACCTGACGGCCCTCACTGTGACATACCCTGCTATGAAGCGCCTGTTGACTTCACAGGTGAGTTTCCCCCGGGACAAAAAGTGAAAAGTGCCGCTGAGATATGCTCGATTTGCATCAACTACGAACATACCTACATGGGCGACTACCGTGTTGCCATCCGATGCCCCATATATGACGAGAACACCTCACCGACCGTGGGCCAAGCCGTGTTGAAATATGGTAAGAACGGCGGTACCAGCACGAGTGACCCCATCGCCCCTGGCGACTCACCTGACGGTGCCTATGCGGGCAGCGGAACAGACGTAGGATTTGCCCCTCATGTTGACGGTGGTACGAACCAATGGTGCGACTCGCTATACAACCCCTTCGGCATCGGTCTCGACTACTGCTGGTCGCGCAATGAGAACTACACCCTTGTCACTGGCGACAAGGCCGACGTGCCCACACGCTTCCAACCCGGCAACTGGTACATCTCTTACACGGGTGGTGGAGCATACACTATCACCGAGACTGTGACACTGCCTCAGATGGCGAGTAACTATCACAATAACAACTATACAACTCCCCAAAGTTTCACAACACGTATGCCCAGTAACCACGAAGAAAAGACTGACTACTATTCGCCTGCCAGCGACTTCAGCGAGCTGATTGGCTGTCCTCTTTCAGGCAACTGGAATGCCGTCATCTGCGACTTCTGGTCAGGTGACAACGGCTGGATATTCAACTGGTCACTGGATATCTGCGGCGCGGCTAACAGCGGTTCCTGCAACTATCAGGTGGGCATCGACTCGGTGGTGTGGCGTCCCGACACCAACTATATCACCGACTTCCGCGACGGCATGTATCAGGGCCTGCGAATCCATCCGAAGTGGAACGACACCACGGCAGCATACATCTCCTCGCCCGACACCTGCGGCGACTTTGCAATCAACCTGTCCATCTACGACGAGTTTGGCTGCCGCTGGGACACGAAAACCAACATCTCGACCGTGTGCACCCCCACTCCTAATCTGGGTGACGACACGTTGCTTTGCGGCATCAACACCACGACACTGGATGCCAGCGACCCACGCACCGCTATGTACAATTACTCCTACGTATGGGAACCGTATGGCGACACTACCGCCGTCATCGAGACACGAGGAGGCGTGTATGATACGAAGGCGTATATCGTCGAGGTAAGCAATGAAGAACACAATATTGTCTGCTCGGCACGTGACACCGTCTTAATATCAGTCAACCCGCAGCCCGTTCCCAACTTCGACCCAGGCATCTACCCGCTTGAAGGATGCGAACCTTTCACCATCAATATCGACAACACCACTACCAACGGTTACAAGTACCACTGGATATTTGGCGACGGCACCTACTCGACCCTGAAGAACCCGAGCCACTCATACGCGGCAGGTAGCTACGACTTCAAGTACTATGTGGAGAGCGACAAGGGCTGTAAGGACTCGCTGATTTACACCAATCTCATCAATGTGTTTCCTTCACCGAAGGCTGCCTTCTCGTGGGATCCTGTCTTCCCGACAGTGCTCCACCCCTCCATCTCGCTCATCAACAATACCAGCCCCGACGATGGAAGCAACCATTACTTCTGGGAAATCCAGTACGACAAGGATGCACCCTACTCGGTACAGACGCTGACCGAGAACAACCCCACCTGGACATGGACCTCAGCCGATGGAGAGGATGTGTCGGGCAACTACATCGTAAGACTGATAGCCCGCTCGGACAACTACGGCCCCAGTGGCAGACTTATACAATGTATCGACACGGTTGAGAACACCATACTTCTGATTAACGACAACATTAAGTTCCCCAACGTGGTGACACCTAATGGCGACGGCATCAACGACCGGTTTGTGATTGGAAACCTGGTGGAAGGTCTGGCATATCCCATTAACCAACTCGACATCTACGACAAATGGGGTTCGAGGGTGTTCCACGCCGTCAACATCCAACGCGACGACCAATTCTGGGATCCATCCAGAACAAACACCCCCGCAGGAACCTACTTCTATAGATTCTCCGGAAAGGGATACAAAGGCAACCTAGAACACAATGGCGTCATTGAAGTCATCAAATAGAACTGATAATCCCATCAAAGCGGCAGAGTGTGTCCACAAGGGCACACTCTTGCTGCTATTATTATTAATGGCGATATTGCCCGTGCAGGCACGCCAACGCGACACGCTGGGAATAGGCGGTCGCACCTACTTTGTCGAAAACCGCGGCCAGTGGCAGGCTCCGTTCCTGTTCAAAGCGCAGATGTACAACGCCGCACTGTTTGTCGAGAGAGACTGCTTTACCGTCACGCTGCGCGAGCGTACCGTAGACCACGACCACCAATTCCATCACCACGTAGGGCAGACGATGCATGCCTACAAAGTGATGTTCGAAGGGTGCAACCCCGAGGTGAGTGTCAGCGGTCAAGACATCGATGCCGACGGCGGCTACGACAATTACTACTACGGGCACGACCCACAACGTTGGGTATCGCGCCTGCCACACTACGGCACCGTGTACTACCAGAACCTGTACACGGGCATCGACTTGGATGTGCGTGTGGCATCCAATGCACTGAAGACCAATTTCTATGTGTCGCCCGGGACCGACCCCGCCACCATCGTCATGCGGTACGATGGGGCCGAGAAGCTGTACCTCAGCAATGGAAACCTGATTATACGCACATCAGTGGGCGAACTGGTGGAGATAGAGCCCTATGCCTACCAAGAGACCGACACGGGACGGCACGAGGTAGCGGCACAATATAAGATCAAAGGCGAACGGGTCTCTTTCGTAATAGACGACTACGACCAGAAGCTACCGCTCGTCATCGACCCGACGCTGCATTTTTCGACCTACACGGGTTCGACCGCCGACAACTGGGGCACGACAGCCACATACGACTCGTATAAGAACACCTACACGGCAGGGCTTGTATTCGGAACGGGATACCCAGTCTCCGTGGGAGCCTACGACGGCACTGCTAACGGCAATGCCGACGTGGGAATCTTCAAATTCGACACCTCGGGCAGACAACGCCTATTTGCCACCTATCTGGGCGGCAACCTTGCCGACATGCCCCACAGCATGTATGTGAACACGTTCAACGAACTGGTCATCTTCGGCACTACAGGCTCGAGCGACTTTCCCGTCACCCCCGATGCCTACGACACCAGCTTTAACGGCGGCACCGCCCTCCCGTTTGAGGGCACGTCGACCATCAACTTCCAAAATGGCAGCGACATCTTCGTCAGCCGTTTCAGTAGCGACGGCACACAGCTGCAGGCCTCCACATACGTGGGCGGTACGCTCAACGACGGGCTCAACTACCACAAGTCGTACAACACCCGCGGCAACGTCATCATGAATGGTAACGACTCGCTATACTACAACTATGGCGACGGAGCCCGCGGCGAGCTCATCACCGACGACAACAACAACGTCTATGTGGGCAGCACTACCAATTCGATTGACTTTCCCACCACGCCCGGCTGTCTGCAGCCGTATTCAATAAGCCAACAGAACGGAGTGGTGTTCAAGATAGACTACAACCTCCGCAACATGATATGGTCCACCTACATGGGTGGCATGGGCAACACTGCCGTGTATTCCATCGATGTCGACACCAGCTACAACTTGGCCGTCTGCGGAGGCACGTCCTCTCAGACCTTCCCCACCACCCCGGGGGCAATGCAGACCAGCTATGGCGGGGGCACCGCCGATGGCTTTGTGGCAAAAATATCCTACGGTGGCGACAACCTCATGGCTTGTACCTACTTCGGCTCTTCGGCATACGACCAGCTTTATTTTGTGCGTTGCGGCGGGAGGAACGAGATATTTGTGTATGGACAGACCTGCGCTGAGGGCAGCACCATGATATACAATGCCGAATACAACGTTCCGGGTAGCGGCATGCTACTTGCCCGCCTGCTTCCCGACTTGAGCGGACGTGTATGGTCCACCGTCTTTGGCACACCAGGCATTCATCCCAACCTCTCCCCTACCGCCTTTGCGGCAGACCTCTGCAACCGAGTATACGCCGCTGGCTGGGGACGCGACTTTGTCGGTAACGGCTCATTCACCTGGAACCAACGCGGCACTACAGGCATGGAAACCACCTCTGATGCCATTCAAGGTGTCACCGACGGACAGGACTTCTACATCATGTCCATTGACGAGAATGCCTCGAGCCTCGATTACGCCACCTTTTTTGGCGAAGTGCACGGCGTGACCAGTGCACAAGGAGGCTACGACCATGTGGACGGCGGCACCAGCCGTTTCGACAAGATGTCGACATTATACCAAAGTGTCTGTGCCAGCTGCTATCAGAACGACGGCTTCCCCACCACCGACAGTGCCTGGTCGCGCCACAATCTCAGCAACAATTGCAACAACGCCCTCTTCCGCCTCAACATCCATAACGATTATGCCGTGGCAGACTGTGTACCCCCACCTATTGGCTGCGACACCCCGTACACTGTCAACTTTGTGAACTCCAGCCGTGGCGACGACTTCTTTTGGGACTTTGGCGACGGCACTACCTCAACCCTTCGCGACCCTCAACACACCTATACCCAGCCCGGACGCTATACGGTCCAACTAATAGCCAACATGCGCTACGGCTGCCGTCCCTCAGACACTACCCAAGTGCAAGTCTGGGTGCTTAACAACGAAGGCAACCACTATCATGCCATGACATCCTGCACCAACGACCCGATACAGATAGGTCTCCAACCGATGCTAGGATGCTCATACCACTGGATACAAGGTGATGTGTCCGACAGCACCATTTCTAATCCGTATGTCAGTCAGACAGGGGTCTACGTTCTACAAATCACAAGTTTCCTTGGCTGCATAGAGCTAGACACCTTCACCGTCAACTACATCGACATCTTAGACACCCTTATCGTCATTCCGCCCACCTGCCCTGGCGGCAGCGACGGCCGCGTCATCGCCGTCATCGACCCCATCGCCAGCGATTCTGCGCAATACTACTGGGACGGCATTCTTGGCGACTCCATTCTTTCCAATCTCAGTGCCGACGGTGTCAACCATACGCTGCTCATCACCAGTCTTGGCTGCTCTGTACAAGTCGCCTTCACCGTTCCCGACCCGCCTACGCTCCAATACACACTTGAGTCAAAATCCATTCTCTGCAGCGACGACTGCGACGGTTGGATTTCCGTCAGCTACGACCTCCCCGGCCTCCATGTTGGCGATACCTTGTTGGAAAACCTTTGTGCAGGAACCTATACCATCCATTTTACCGACACTGCTGGATGTCCCTATGAGGCCACAACCGAAATCACACGCGACACCTCACTCCTCCACATGCGCGTATGGGCCGACGACTCCATCTTCTTCCTCACTGAGAGCATCCAGCTGCACGTCACCGAAGTGCCAGGAGCCACTTATCAATGGTCTGACGCCTACACCCTCGACCACCCCAACCGTCCAAACCCTATTGCCACACCCGTCGACACCCTCACTGTATATAGCGTCACCGTCACCGACAGCCTCGGCTGCACATGGACCGGCAACCTGCCCCTACGATGCACCGAGGTAATCTGCGGCAAGCCCAACATCTTTATTCCCAACGCATTTTCGCCCAACCACGACGGCTATAACGACCACCTATGTTTCAGTGGCAACTTTGTGCTCGACTTCTACATTGCCATCTACACCCGTTGGGGAGAAAAGGTATTTGAAACCCGTGACATCAACGAATGCTGGGACGGCCTCTACAACGGCAATCCCTGCCTTCCCGGTGTCTATACGTATACCTGCCATATCAAGTGCGAAGCCGGGCAGGAAAACCTGCTTAAAGGCGACATCACACTCATACGATAGATGAAAGACCAATTCGTCATTGCATACTTGTCCGACCTCACCATGACCCGCGAAGTGGTGAGCCATGCTGTTTTCCTTGCACGGATGCTCAACAAGGGGCTTATACTCCTCTATGTCGAAGACCACCGTCACAACAACCCCGCTGTCGACCAAGCAACTCCTACCTTGCTACAAATCGAAGCCGAGCATCCCGACGTGCATCCCGCCCATGTGGCGATGAAAGGCAACACCCGCGAAGTCATCGACGCCCTGCCTACCATGCTCAACGGAGTCATTGCCGTGGCAGGTGTCAATCCCACAGCACACCGTGGCAGTCCCACCCATCCACGACAAGTGCTGCACCTCTTTGGCGGCTGCAAGATAGCCTACCTCACCGTCCAAAGCCCTCTCACCGACCCATCCACATACAGACATGTCGGCTACGGCATCGACTTCCGCAAGGAAAGCAAAGAAAAGCTCATCTGGGCAAGCTACTTCAGCCGCTTCAACCACAGCCGTCTTACGATGCTCCACTTCGACTACGGCGACGAAGGTCTCCGCGCCAAATGGCACAACAACGTGCTCTTCATGAACAAGTTCTTCAACGGCCTCGGAGTCACCTACGACCAGCAGTCGGTCAGTGGTCGGGCACTCTTCCCCGAAACACTGGTCTGCGACGCTGCAGCCCACATTGGTTGTGGTCTCCTCATCTCCGTCACCACCGACACCCGCGACCTCGACATCATCGAGTGGTTTGCCGGCACCCAGGAGCGGCGCACTGTCCGCAACCCCCATCGCTTACCCGTCCTCTTCATCAACCCCCGCAACGACATCTACGTCCTGTGCGACTAATCCACTTAATTACTGAACGTTTATCCTAATCTGAAAATATAATAAGAACAAAACTGACAATTTGTCAGTTTTTTTTTGTACTTTTGCAAACCGAAATGATAAGCAAGGAGACCATACAACGCATTATGGATGCCACTCGTATTGAGGAGGTAATCGGGGAATTTGTGTCGTTGAAAAAACGGGGTGCAAACCACATCGGCTGCTGCCCGTTCCACAACGAGAAGACCCCTTCGTTCTATGTGTCTCCATCGAAAGGCATATACAAGTGCTTCGGCTGCGGCAAATCGGGCAACGCCGTGGGCTTTATCATGGACCACGAGCACTACACTTATCCCGAAGCATTGCGCTATCTGGCTCAGAAATACAACATCGAGATTGAGGAGGAGCGCATGACCGAAGAGCAGAAGGAACGCCAGACCGAGCGCGACGGCCTCTTCCACGTTAGCGAGTTTGCCCAAAAATACTTCGCCGACCTACTCTACAACGACGAGATGGGCCGCGCCATTGGATTGGCCTACTTCCACCAACGCGGACTGAGCGACGACATTATCCGCACCTTCGGACTAGGCTACTGCCCCGACGAGTGGCGCAACTTCACCGACCACGCACGGCGCAATGGCTATTCCGACGAGGTGCTGGAGAAGAGCGGCCTCACCATCTTCAAGGAGGACGGCAAATGCTACGACCGCTTCCGTGGACGCGTCATGTTCCCCATATTTAGCATCTCGGGGCGTGTGCTGGGTTTCAGCGGACGCGTTCTGAGCAGTGAGAAACAGGCCGCCAAATATGTCAATTCGCCCGACTCAGAGATATACGACAAGAGCCACACCCTCTATGGTATCTATCAGGCACGCAATGCCATTTCGAAAGAGGACAAATGCTTTCTGGTGGAGGGCAACGTCGACGTGGTGTCGATGCACCAGTCGGGTGTCTGCAACACAGTTGCCTCATGTGGCACATCCCTCACCACCGAGCAGATACGCCTCATCAAACGTTTCACGCCCAACGTCACCGTCCTTTACGACGGCGACAAGGCCGGCATCAAGGCGGCACTGCGAGCCGTGAACCTGCTGTTCGAAGAGGGTATGCACGTACGTGTTGTGCTCTTCCCCGACGGTGAAGACCCAGACAGCTATGCTCAGAAATACGGCTCTACCCAATTGCAGGAATACCTGCGCACCCACGAGGAAAACTTTGTTGCCTTCAAGACGCGCGTGCTGCTCGAGGATGTGGAGCAAGACCCCATCCGCAAGTCGGAAGTGCTGAAAGAGATTGTGAATACCATCGCACTGGTGCCCGACCGCATTGAGCAGCAGGACTATATCCGACTGGCTGCCTCAAAACTGAGGATGAACGAGCAGGTATTGCTACAAGAGCTTGCCAAAACCATCAACCTCAACATCATCAAGCAGCGAAAGGAGGAGGCGCAGAAGCAAAGCCAGTCAACCACACCCCCCACTCCAGCCGTAGCGCCACCTTCCAATGTGCCACCGCCGCTGGAGCCGGAGCCCGACGATTACGAGCTTATGCGTCAAAGCTCCACCTACCGCGCACCCGAGCAGATACTAGCCGCCGAACGTCCTGCCGAAGCCCAGGAAGAAAAGTTGGTGCGCCTATTGCTGAACTTCGGCAACAAGGAACTGCCCGAGGAGATGACTGACGACGAAGGCAACACATTCACTGCCAACATCCCTGTTGCCAACATCATAGTGGAAGAAGTTGTCGCCAGCGATTTGACATTCGACAACAAACTCTATCAGCAATTGTTCGACCTCTACCGCCAAGCCGTCGAGACTGAACAGCCCTTGCCTGATGCTAACTTTTTTGCCAACAGCAGCGACCTCATGCTTCGCAACAAGGCACTCTCGCTCATGGTCGACTCCTATTCCGTCAGCGACTTATGGCTGAAAGAGAAACACATAGCCGTACCTTCTATCGAAAGCAGACTGTATAAGGACGTAGAAGAGTCGGTTCTCTCGTTCAAACTGAAAAAGATTGACCAACAAATAGAAGCCTTGAGCTACGTCATGCGCGAATGCAAAAACGAGGATGAACAAATGATACACATGGCCAAACACCAACAACTGGTTGAGCTCCGCAAGGCGGTATGCAAACTCCTGCGGCGTGTAGTAGTGTAATCAACTAAAACAAACTATAAATTCCTTTTAGGCACAGAATTTTCAACTCTCAACACATGGACCTTCAGACACTGAAACTACGATACGGCATTATTGGCAACGACCCCAAACTGCTCCTTGCCTTGAACAAAGCCATTCAGGTGGCACCCACCGACCTCAGCATACTCATCACCGGCGAGAGTGGTGTCGGCAAAGACGTTTTCAGCCGCATCATTCACGAGAACAGCCTCCGCAAGCATGTGCGCCAAGGCAAAGGCCTCGTCTCCGTCAACTGCGGTGCCATACCCGAAGGCACCATCGAGAGCGAGCTCTTCGGACACGTCAAAGGTGCCTTCACCGGTGCCGAAAAGAACCGCAAAGGCTATTTTGAAGAGGCTGACGGCGGCACCATCTTCCTCGACGAGATTGGCGAGCTGCCCCTTGCCATGCAGGTGAAGATGCTGCGCGTGCTGGAGAATGGCGAGATTATCCCCGTGGGTTCCTCCACCGCCATCAAGGTGAACGTCCGCGTGGTCGCCGCCACCAACATCGACCTCGTTGCCGCAGTGCGCAACGGACGTTTTCGCGAAGACCTCTACTACCGTCTCCAGCAAATATCCATCTATATTCCTCCCCTGCGCGAACGCCGCGACGACATCCCGCTGCTATTCCGGAAGTTCTCGTCCGATGTGGCCGAGAAATACAACATGCCGCCCATCTTCCTCACCGACGACGCGCGTGAATACCTGATGAACTACCCATGGTACGGCAACATCCGCGAGCTAAAGAACGTCACCGAGCAGATTGCCGTTGTCGAAAAGGAGCGTACCATCACCCGCGCCATACTGCAGAACTACCTCAGCTACGTCCCCGAAGAGAAGATGCCCGCCATCTTCACTGGCACGTCAGGCAATGCCTCCACAGCCATTTCCGACCGCGAGTTGCTGCTCAAAGCCCTCTCTATGGGACAGATGATTAGCGAAATGCGCAACGAAATCAACGACTTGCGGCAGGCCGTCACCCAGCTAGCACAGGGAATGCCGATTTCCTCCCCCGCCCCCGTAACCAACTACCCCTACCTCAACACCCCACAGCACAATACCGACAACGAACTGCATGTGCTCCCCACCGACACTCCTCAACCTCCTGAGGAGAGTTTCCAGGACTCGGAAGTTGTGGAGGAAGAGCCTCTGGCACTCGAAGAACGTGAGAAGCACGCCATCTGCATGGCACTGAAACGGCATGGTGGCAAGCGCGGTGCCGCCGCCAAAGAGCTACATATCTCAGAGCGCACCCTTTATCGCAAAATCAAAGAGTACAAGATTGATGTTTAAATCACGCCAATACTGTTGATGCAAGCCACACAACATATCAACATACCGACAGCATAAACACCCATGAAGACCAACGACCTCCATATCCAGTTGCCTGCCTCCAAAAGCCTCAGCAACCGATGGCTGGTACTCAATTATATATTGGGGTCGCCCTTCATGCTGAAGCACCTATCCGATGCCGACGACACCCAGCTCATGGCGGCATTGCTGTCACAACTGCGACACGGGTCGTCAAATCTCTTCTATTGTCACAATGCCGGCTCGGTGGCTCGCTTCATGCTGGCACTTCTTGCCGTCTCCCCCGGACAATGGCGGCTCACGGGCGACGACCGTCTCAAGCAACGCCCTATGATGCCCCTCATCCAATGCCTGCGCGACATGGGCTGCACCATCGTATGCACCGAAGAGGAAGGCTACCTACCTCTCGACATCACTGGCTACATACCGCAGCACCGCATGGTGGAAATCGACCCAAACGAAAGCAGCCAATACGTCTCCGCCATGATGCTCATCGGCTGTATGCTTCCTAACGGCCTCACACTCACACTCACCGACCGTGCCGCCTCGCGACCCTACATCGAGATGACCTGTGCCCTGCTGAGCCAGGCGAGCATCAAAAACTCAGTCAGCCCCAACCGCCGCGTCTACCGTGTCGAAGCCATACCGCCCTCCACACGCCTCCGACAGCAAGTCATCAACATCGAACCCGACTGGTCGTCAGCGTCCTACATCTATGCCGCTGCCAGCCTGGTTCCTGGTCTGCGAATCCGTATGCCCGGACTATCCTACACACAATCTGTCCAAGGCGACCGCGTGACCAAAGAACTCTTCGCACAACTAGGCGTCGAAACACAGGAACTGCGTTCGCCCTACCGCACCAACACACGCTCCATAGCCATTATAGGGACCGGCAAACATCCCGACTCCTTCGAATACAACTTTATCGACTGCCCCGACCTACTGCCCGCCGTCCTTGTCACCTGCGCCGCCCTAGGCATACGTGCCCGTATGCGCGGAATCAAAAACCTGCGCATCAAAGAATCCGACCGCATCCAAGCACTCAAAGAGGAACTGCACAAGATGGGAGCCACTATCACCCAGACCGCCACCGAGGTACGTCTGGCACCTGCCCACCTCACCCCATGCGACTCCATCTGCACCCATAGCGACCACCGCATAGCCATGGCATTCGGCGTGCTCACGCTCCTCTTCCCCGACATGGTCATTGAAGACCCCAGTCAGGTCAGCAAATCCTTCCCCGATTTCTGGAAGCAGCTCGACCTCATCCGCCGTGCCGCAGCAGCCGAGTCCAAACAACCTGTCCTCCGCTGACAATCACTTTTTTTTCGACCCCTTTACCACATCTTACCGCATTTTACCGCATTCTACCGCATCTTACCGCATTTTACCGATTCCTACCGCATTCTACCGATTCTTACCGATTAAGGGGTCGTTTGCCGTCGCTAGAACGGCAAACGATCGGATAACGAACGGCAAACGAACAGATAAATGCAATAAGTGCGCTGCGGAGCAGTGGCTACATGGGAATCATCGAATAGATGATAATGCCGAGCACACCGGCGACCAGAATGAGCAGGATGGGGCTGACGCGCTTGAGTGAGAGTGCGAACACCGCCACGAAGATGGCAATACTGAGGATAAACTGAAGCGAAAAGGCGGGCTGACCGAAACTGTCGACAGTGAGGAGCTGGAGCGCAGCTGCGGCTATCAGCCCCACGATAGTCATGCGCAGGACACGGAAGACATTCTCAATATCTTTGTTACCCTGCATTTTACGCAAGAACACCACCGCAATAACCATCAGCACCACAGGCAAGAGGATGACAGCCGCAGATGCCATAAGCGCACCCAGCACAGCCAGCCAAGTGTCGTAGCCTGCATTGAGCACGGCGGTGTAGCCTGTATAGGTGGCGGTGTTGATGCCTACGGGTCCGGGGGTCATCTGGCTCACGGCCAGGATGTCGGTGAACTCCTGAGAGGTGAGCCACGCGTGGTTGACGGTCACTTCATTCTGTATAAGTGCTATCATGGCATAGCCGCCACCGAAGGTGAAGAGCCCGATTTTGAGGAATGTCCAAAAGAGTTGCAGAAAGAGCATGGAATTTGAAAAGTGAAAAGTGAATAGACAAATGAAAGCGTCAGCCCTTTTAATTTTTAATTCTTAATTCTTAATTTCACCCTTCCATAGGCGAAACCCAGAATGACGGCAGCCAGAATGATGAGTATAGGGCTGACATCGAACAGCCAGATGAGCAACGCGGAGAGGATGGGAATCCAGCAGGTGGACCAAGTGATTTTGGCAGATTGCGCCAGCCTGAAGACGGGTGCCGCAATGAGGGCTACCACGGCAGGACGCACACCCATGAAGAAGCGTTCGACATAGATGTTGTCGCGGAAATGGCGGAACAGTATCGCCAGTACAAGAATGAACACAATGGGCATGACGATGTTGCCCGCAATGGCAGAAACGGCACCACGCAAACCTCGTAGGCGATAGCCCAGCCCGGTGGCCATATTGACGGCCAACACCCCCGGCATGGATTGCGAGAGAGCCAGCTGGTCGAGAAACTCGTCGCGGCTCATCCAATGCCTGCGGTCCACCAGTTCCTGCTCCATGATGGGTATCATGGCATATCCACCGCCAATGGTGAATGTGCCTATTTTGAGAAAAGAATAAAAAAGTTCACAATATTTTACCATCATTTGCGTTATTGATGCATTGAGTAACGGCAAGAAGCCGTAATTATTGTATTTAAACAAAAAATGACACATACTCTTATGTTATTGCTAGACATTTCTACTGGATGGAAGACCGCCATCATGTTTGTGGCGATGATTGCTGTATTCTACTTTTTCATGATTCGCCCTCAGAGCCAACAGGCCAAAAAGGAGGCGGACTATCGCGACAACCTGAAGACTGGCGACCGCATTATGACCACGGGCGGCATACATGCCACCATTGTCAGCACCGATGCCACACAGGCCGTACTAGAGATTGCCCCTGGCACCCGCATCAGGGTTGCCAAGACCAACATCACCCCTATCCCCGAGCGGACAAAAGGCAGCCGCAGCTAATCCGTTAAGATTATTTAGAAATAAAACCGAGAAAACGATTTAAGTTTTCAAAGTTTTATCGTATCTTTGCAACGCTTTTCACACCACAAAAAAGGGTCGAAAAAGCGTTGTAAATAGTATAATTATACACACTTATGGCATCAGAAGAAGTACGCAGCAAAATCATCAACTCGGCGACAAAGCAATTTATCGCCCACGGTTGTCGGCGCATTACGATGGACGATGTTGCCGGCGAGCTGCACATTTCGAAGCGTACACTCTACGAATATTTCGAAAAGAAGGAGGACCTGCTGATGGCCTGTTTCGAACAAATGAAGGAGAAGGTTGGCGAAACCATCTGCCTATTCAAGACGCAATGCAGTTCACCCATCCTGATGGCACTGCACATATACAAGTATTTGTCGGTGTACAATGCTCAACTGGCCACCCTGCTGAGCGACATACGTGACTACTACCCCGACATCTACACTCGTCTCTTCCCCAAAGATGCGCCCATGCACACCTCGCACATGTATCAAACATTGCAAGCGGCCAAGGAGCAAGGCGACCTGCGCCCACAAGTGGACATCGACCTGGCAGTGCAGACCCTGACCGAAATCATCCAACATTTCAACTACAACAGCACCAAGCCCAACATCATCAGAATGTTCTGCGAGGCTGGATACACCTTCGTGCGAGGGCTGCTCTCCGTGGATGCCATCAAAAGATACGACGAACAAGAGTCGCACATCAAAGAAATGCTTCGAGACAATTAAAATTGAAAACTTATTAAAGATGGGTTCTATTAATTCAAAAGTTGGGAGTAAAATGGAAGTTAAAAGGGGAGTAAAATGGGGAGTAAAAAAGGAAGTTAAAGAGGACAATACATTTTGCAACAATGTTGTAGACAAACGTATTGTCCATTTTAACTTCCACTTTAACTTCCTTTTTAACTCCATATTATTCAATTTATAGAAGTCCTCTAAATTGAAAATTGAAAATTGAAAATTGGCTGACGCGTTCAAAACACTCAAACAATCAAGCAATCATAAAATATTCAAACAATCAAGCAATCAAACAATCAAGCAATCATAAATATTCAAACAATCAAGCAATCAGACAATCAAGCAATCATTTTTAAACCTTAAACAATTGAGTAAATAAACGATATAATATACATGAAAACCATTAAAACCATTCTGACACTTGTGCTAGTCAGCCTAGTCGGCACCACAGCCCATGCGCAGTCCACCGTTATGCGCCTGTCGCTGGAGGAAGCCCAACAATACGCTGTCGAACACAACTACGCCCTGCAAAACGCGGCACTGAACGTGAAGAAGGCCGAAGCCACCCGCTGGCAGACACTGTCGACCATGCTGCCGCAGGTGAAGGCAGGCTTCGACTACCAAAACATGTGCGGCTATGAGATGAATTTCGGCGGACGGAGCTCGATGGGCTCGATGCTGCCCGACTCTATCACCATCGGCGGCACCACGTTCCCCATCTCCTTCCCCTCGAGCGGTGGGACCGAAGAGACCTCCACCAGCATCCCGATGAACCCCAGCGGCACATTCAGCATCACCGCGTCGATAGCCCTGACGGGTGCGCAGATTGTCGGCACCATGCTGAACAACATCGCCATCGAAATGGCCAACATCTCGCACAGCCAGTCGGAGTTCACCACTCGCACCAACGTCAAGACCACCTACACCTCCATCCTCATCATGGAGCAGACGGTGAAGCTGCTCGACACCAGCCTGATGAACATGCAGCAGCTGCTCGCCACCACCGAGGCGAGCGTGCAAGCCGGCGCATCGGAGCAAATCACCGCCGACAAGCTGAACGTGCAAGTGGCATCCATGCAGAACAGCCTCAACTCCACCAAACGCACCCTCAAGATGCTCTACAACTCCTTGGTGCTGCTACTCGGAGCCGACGTCGACGCAAAAGTAGTGCTGACCACGCCGCTCGAAAAAGTGCTCGACATCGACTATGCCGCGCAGCTGACCATGAACGACTTCCACGTTGAGGACAACTACGACTACCAGCTGCTACAGCAGAACGAACAACTCTCGCGCAAACAGGTGGCAATGGCATGGATGGACTTCACCCCCACCATCTCAGCCTACTACCAGTACAGCGACAAGACCTACTTCGGCAAAGACGCAGGTTTCAACATGACCCCGCCCAACATGATTGGTGCCAACGTAAGCCTGCCTCTATTCCAAAGCGGCACACGCATGGCGAAAATAAAAAGTGCCAAGATTGACCTGCAGGAGACACTCAACAGCAAACAGCAGGCCGAAGACGGGCTGAAAGTACAGTACAACCAGCTGCGCTACGACCTCGTCTCCGCCATCGAAGGCTACCAAATACAGCGTCAGAACCTCGATGTCACCCGCCGTGTGTTCCGCAACGTCACCGAGAAATACACCTATGGCCATGCCAGCAACCTCGAAGTGACCAATGCCAGCACCGACATCATCACCGCCCAGAGCAACTACATACAGGCCGTGCTGGCCGTCGTGCAGGCACAAGTAGCCCTCGAAAACCTAATGGGCGCAGCACTAAACAAATAAAACCAGTACAAACACAAATCAAACACCGACATAATGAACAAGATAGTTAGAACCTCCGTCCTAATACTTGCCGTGACCGTCATGGCAGCCTGTGGCGGAAAGAGCGAAAACCGCCAAGCCACCACCACCAAGAAAGAAGCTGAAAAAGTAAAAGTGCAGACCCTGCAAAACGAACGCATAGCCAAACGGCTGGAACTCTCCTCCACACTGGAAGGCTACGAGACCATGAACATCTCACCCAGCATCACCGGCCATATCGAACACATCTACGTCCAAGTAGGCAGCCGTGTGCAAAAAGGCTCTATGCTGGTACGCATGGACCAAACCCAACTCAACACCACCCGCATCAACCTCAACAACACCAAGACCGAACTCGACCGCGTGGCAGCCCTTAAGGCTTCCGGCAGCATCAGCCAGCAGGTATACGACCAGACCAAGGCCGGCTACGACCAATTGGTGGAGACCGAACGTTTCCAAAACGAGAACACCTTCGTCAAAGCCCAGTTCGCCGGAGTCATCAGTGCCAAGAACTACGAGGACGGCGAGATGTATACCGGTGCACCCATTCTCACCCTCACCCAGATCAGCCGTCTCAAAGCCATCATCAACATACCCGAGACCTACTACCCGCTGGTGAAACAGGGCATGAAGGTGGATGTATACAGCGACATATACCCCGACAAAGACTTCCCCGCCACCATCGAGATTGTCTACCCCACCATCGACCCCACCAGCCACACCTTCCAAGCCAAGCTGAACATCCCCAACGGCGGTGAGAAAATCCGTCCGGGTATGTTTGTGCGTACCATGCTCTCACTTGGTGAGATTGATGCCATCGTCGTGCCCTACCAGAGCGTGCTGAAACTCACCGGCAGCAACGACCGCTATGTTTTCATCAACCAAGAGGGGACCGCACACCGTGTAGCCGTAACCCTTGGCCAGCGTTTCGACGACCGCATTGAAATCATCCCCCTCACACCCGGCGACCTGAAAGAAGGCGACCAACTAGTCGTCACCGGCCAAGCCCGCCTAGTCGACGGCAGCAAACTTGAAATTGTGAAAGGTGAAAATTGAAAAGTGAAAATTGAAAAATTATCCGACCAATGACAGGTAACACCTTACATGATAAAAGCCTTAGTTTTGCCGTCCGCACTGTAAACTTCTATAATTTTCTATGTGACCAAAAAAAGGAATTTATCATCAGTAAACAAATCTTGCGCAGTGGTACCAGCATTGGTGCTAACATCCGTGAAAGCAAGAATGCCGAGAGTAGTTCGGATTATGTTCACAAACTTTCAATTGCCCTCAAAGAAGCCGACGAGACACAATACTGGCTCGAAGTCCTTTCCCAGTCAAACATAATCGAAGAGAATGAGTACTCATCAATGAACAACGATGTCAAAGAACTCATTGCACTCCTCACATCAATTATCAAAAATAAAAAACAGAGTACTATTAACCAGAAAAGAGAAAATTAGGAATAAAAAATTTCAATTTTCAATTTTCAATTTTCAATTTTCGACATGGCTATATACAAGACAGCAATCAACAAGCCTATCACCACAGGTTTGATATTCGTGGCGGTCATTGTGCTGGGACTCTTCTCCCTCAGCCGTCTGCCCATCGACCAGATGCCCGAGATGGACCCTCCCTACGTCACGGTGATGACCACCTATGCAGGTGCTAACGCCAGTGAGATTGAGACAAATATCACCAAAATTGTTGAGAACTCGCTCAACTCGGTCGACGGCCTCAAGAACATCACCTCCACCTCCAAGGACAACATCTCAGTGGTGAGCCTCGAATTCGAGTGGGGCTCCAATATCGACGAGGCACTGAACGACATCCGTTCCTTCGTCGACCTCCTCTACGACAACCTGCCCGACGGTGTGTCGCGTCCTATGATTCTGAAACTCAATTCCAGTGCCATGCCCATCATGGTCTACGGCTTCACCGCCGAAGAGAGCTACTCGGGTCTCGACCGCATACTGGAGGACAACGTTGTCAACGTCCTCAACCGTGTGGACGGCATCGGCAACATCACTGTCAGCGGTGCTCCCGAACGCTACGTATACATCGACCTCGACCCCAAGCAGCTCGATGCCTACGGCATTCCCCTCGAGCTCGTCGGCAACGCCATCTCTGCCAACAATCTCGACCTCGCCTCCGGCACCGTCAAGATGGGCAAAGAACAGTACCAGATGCGCGTCAAAGGTGAATATGTCGAAAGTTCTGAGATTGCCGACATCGTGGTCACAACCACCTACAACGGCAAGCAAGTCTTCGTGCGCGACCTTGCCACCGTCCGCGATACCATCAAGGACCTCTCGCTCGACGAGAAAATCAACGGTCGCGACGGTGCCCGACTCATCATCA
>CAMZFW010000015.1 GCA_947306225.1 uncultured Bacteroidales bacterium | reverse complement strand
CTGCATTTTCTGGCTGCACCGGGCTGACCTCCGTCACCATCCCCAACTCCGTCACATCCATTAGACGTTGGGCTTTTGACCACGTGAAGCATATTGAATACCACGGCACAGCTACAGGGGCGCGATGGGGTGCACGCTCAATGAATGGTATTACTGATGGCGATTTTGTATTCTCTAATACTAATCAAGACACCCTGATTGGATACATCGGCAATGGAGGGGCTGTCACCATCCCCAACTCCGTCACCACTATTCAGGACAGCGCATTTAATTACTGCCATAACCTGACCTCCGTTACCATCCCAAATTCCGTCACATCCATTGGAAGTAAAACTTTTTTTGAGTGTGATAGTCTGACATCCGTTACCATAGGCAACTCTGTCACCTCCATAGGATATGCGGCATTTTGTGGCTGTAGAAAACTGACCTCTGTCACCATCCCCAACTCCGTCACCTCTATTGGAGCTGAAGCATTTTATTTCTGCCTTAGTCTGACATCCGTTACCATTTCCAACTCTGTCAGAAGGATTAATTACGGTACGTTTCGGGACTGCCAAAACCTGACATCTGTAATCATCCCAGATTCTGTAATGGAAATTGATAACTATGCATTTAGAGGTTGCTACAACCTATCATCCGTCACTATAGGCAATTCTGTCAATTCCATTGGGAACGGTGCATTTACTGACTGCCGTAATCTACTAAGTATCATCTCCAAGAATATGGTCGCTCCAAATTATCAAGTTTATTCTGGTACTGACCATACATTCTGCAATGTAAGCAGCACCATTCCTATTACCATCCCATGTGGCAGTCAATCATCATATCAAGGAACAAGTTACAGACGTTGGAGTTATTTCTCCAACTTTGTCGACGTGATGTTTGACAGTGTCCATATAGCCTCTGCCGACGAAAGTATGGGAACGGCGGCGATTGTCACCCAACCCTCCTGCACCGATTCCACAGCCGTAATTTACGCCACAGCGAATAGTGGATACCAATTCGACCACTGGAACGACGGCAACACGTCAAATCCCCGATCTTTAACCATAAGTACAGACACTACAATTATCGCCTACTTTAGTTTAGAGCGTGATACCGTTTTTGTTCACGATACCGTCTATGTCCACGACACCACCTATATCACCCAAGTGGTGCATGATACCACTTTCATCAACCACTATATCCACGACACGACCTTTGTGAACAACTACGTCCACGACACCTTGATTGCATACGTGAACCAATACGTGCATGACACCACCTATATCAACAACTACATCCACGACACAAGCTATATCTACCGTACTCAATACGACACCGTGTTTGTCTATAACACCCTGCACGACACTGCCTGGCTCACCGCCTACATCCACGACACCGCCTATGTGAACAACTATATCCATGACACAATTTGGCTCACCCAGACAGTGTGGGAGTATATCCACGACACGGTGATTGAGCATGTGAACCACTACATTCACGACACCACTTTCATTAACAACTATATCCACGACACCACCTACCTCACCCGCTATGTGGACAACTACATCCACGACACGGTGATGCAGTACGTGAACCAGTATATCCATGACACCACTTTCGTCAACAACTACATTCACGACACGGTTATCAACTATATCAACAACTATATCCACGATACCACCTTCGTGAACAACTACCTGCACGATACGGTGTGGATGACAAACTATGTCTATGACACCGTGTTTGTCCACGACTATATCCACGACACCGCCTATATCACGCAGTACGTCCACGACACTACTTTCGTCAACAACTATGTCCACGACACGATGATTGCCTACGTGAACCAGTATGTGCATGACACCACCTTTATCAACAACTACATCCACGACACCACCTATATCTATCGCACGCGGTACGACACCACGTTTGTCTATAACACCGTCCACGACACTGCATGGCTCACCGCCTATATCCATGATACCGCCTTTGTGCATCACTATATCCACGACACCCTTTGGCTGACGCAGACGGTGTGGGAGTATATCCACGACACGGTGATTGAGCATGTGAACCACTACATTCACGACACCACTTTCATTAACAACTATATCCACGATACCACCTACCTCACCCGCTATGTGGACAACTACATCCACGACACAGTGATGCAGTACGTGAACCAGTACATTCATGATACCACTTTCATCAACAACTACATCCACGACACGGTCATCAACTACATCAACAACTACATTCACGATACCACATTTATCACCAATTACGTGCATGACACCACATTCTATCTTGTCTATATCCACGACACCACGTTTGTGAACAATTATATCCACGACACGCTGTTCCAGACACGCTATGTGTATGACACCACTTTTGTAAACAACTATATCCACGACACGGTGCTGGTATATGTGAGCGGAGCGGACGACACCACGTTTATCAACAACTACGTCCATGACACGCTCTATATCTACCGAACGCTGTATGACACCACATTCATCTATACCCGTGTGCATGACACTACTTTCCTAACGCAGTACATACACGATACTGCCTTTGTGAATCACTATATCCATGACACGCTATACCTTACCCGCTGGATGTACGAGTATATCCACGACACGCTGATACAGACTGTGACGCAGTATGTGCATGACACCACATTTGTGAACAACTATATTCATGACACCACATTCCTCGACCGCTACGTCTACGAGTACCTGCACGACACCATCATGCAGTACATCAACAACTACATCCACGACACCACCTATATCAACAACTACATCCACGACACCGCCTATCTGACCAACTATGTTCATGACACCGCGTTCATCTACCAGTATATCCACGACACCATTGTCAGCTACGTCAACAACTATATACATGACACTACGTTTATCAACAACTATGTGCACGACACCACATTCTACCCCGTCTATATCCACGACACCACATTTGTGAACAACTACATCCATGACACCCTCTACCGAACACGCTACATCTACGACACCACCTATATTAATAACTATATCCACGACACGGTACTGGTATATGTCAGTGCGGGTGACGACACCACTTTCATCAACAACTACGTACATGACACGCTCTACGTCTACCGCACGCTATACGACACCACGTTTGTCTACACCCATGTTCACGATACTACTTTCCTGACGCAGTACATCCATGACACCGCCTTTGTGAACCACTATATCCATGACACGCTCTACCTCACGCAATGGATGTACGAGTATATCCACGACACGCTAATACAGACCGTGACGCAGTATGTGCATGATACCACCTTTGTGAACAACTACATACACGACACGACTTACCTCGACCGCTATATCTACGAGTACCTGCACGACACTATCATGCAGTACATCAACAACTATATCCACGACACGACCTATATCAACAACTACATTCACGACACCGCCTATATCAACAACTATATCCATGACACGGCATTTATCTACCAATATATTCACGACACCATTGTCAACTATGTGAACCACTACATCCACGATACCACCTTCGTGAACAACTACATCTACGACACGATATACCTCTACCGCTATATCTATGACACCATCTACATTCACGACACCATCTATGTAACAGATGAAGGAATAGAAAATGTCGTATTGATGAATGTCAAACTATACCAACGCAACGGTTGTATCGTTGTGGAGGGGGCTGAGGGTAATACGGTCTGTATGTATGACGCTGTCGGAAGGCTGTTGGCAACCAAGAATGAGACCTGGCATGAGGTATGGCTCGAGGTGCCCGCCTCGGGTGTTTACCTTGTGAAGGTGGGCGATGCCCCCGCAAAACGTATTGTGGTGGTGAAGTGAGTATAAAATTGAGGGCTAAGAAATTTCTTAGCCCTCAATTTCACTTTAAATACCCTTCCACTTCGGTGCGGATCCAGGGTTTCGACATGTCGAAGATTTCATCGATGGGGTGGGACAGTTTCTCCACTAGTATGTGGGTGTTGTCCTGATGGTCGATGGTCTCGAGGACACGCATCACATTGTTCCAGTCGCGGGCGGAGGATAGCAGTGGGACGAAGATATGAAGGTCGAAATTGCGGATAGTCATACTGTCAATACCCTCCGTCTCGATGCGGCTGTTCGCACGGGCCAATCTTATCTCGCCCACCTCCTCCAACACCTGCAGATACTTTTCGTACAGCACATACTCATTGAGCAGGAAAGCCACCTGTCCGTCGGTGAGACCATTCCATACCTCCGTAGGCAACAGCTTCGACACAAAGCGCCCAATCATAAACGAACCAGCCTTTAGACCCGACAGCCCACCGTCAAGACACACCTGCGTCACCCTTTGGAAAAAGTCCACCTTACGGCCATTGTCCAGCAGGTTGAACACGCGCGACTGGTCCTGATGCGAACCCATCTTGCTCTGCAACACCTGCCGCACATACTCGTCGGCATGGCTGGCGTACCAGTTCTTAACAACGCTACGGGCTATGCCGGGCTTGTCCTGCAACTCCAGACGGATGAGACGCGCCAACTTATTCACATCCTCAATCTCCGAAACCTGCTCGCTGGTGACAATATCCTGATAAGCGTCGTAGGCACTCTTCATATCGTTAAAGAACCCGACCTCCTCAGGAGCCAACGTCACGTGCTCGCCATGAATGAACTTCGAAAAACGGGCGGGACGAAAGTCGGCTTCGCCTTTGTAGATGGTCTGCCAATAGCTGGAAATAGTAATATGGTCCAACTCGTGCAGTTCTACGCCTTCGCTGTTCACCAGCACCCAAGCATCGCCACGCAGTTCCTTGCGTATGCCGTAGTTATGCAGATCCATCAAGGCGGGAATGCCATAACCACGGCAGGCAGTAACGACATGTATGGCGGCAGGAGTCATACTGAGAATGGCATGTACTTCATTAAGCATAATCGTATCTTCTGGCACGAAACGTTCTTGGCAAAGGCACACTTGGCATCCCTTGGCCGCCATCTCGCGAGCCTTGGCGGCACTGAAGCATAGCACCGCAGCAATGGCAGTGCGAGGCAGCACACTCAGTCCGCCACCAAAATACTGCAGTCTTCCTAGCGAACGCTCGTCAATGGAAGAGGAGACTATCTGGCGCAGATGGTAGGGTTTGATGATGTCCATGACATCTTTCTTTGCGATGCGTCCCTCACGCAACAGGTCGATGGCAGAGATAAGGGCGGCACGTCCGGTGAGTTCCGACATGTTGAGCTGTAGCACTGCGAAGAGACTCAGCTGCTGGTGACGAGTCTCAACGGCGAATTCAATAGTGACGGGCGAGTGATATCGCTCTTCCAACTTCACCAACAACGGATGGAAATGGTAGACTGCGGGGAACTCCGCCTTGATGGCCTCACGGGTGGTATAGGCTCGGTCGTCGGAGGTGACATCGCCAGTCATAATCTCTTCTCCAAAGATGTTGCGATAGCTCTCTATCTGACTGCCTTTGCCAGTACGACTATGACGGCTGTACAGCACACCTGGGTACGAATAGTTGTTGCCAATGGTCCACACCATGCGCTGCAATATGAGCGAAGGCGATGCCTGCCGACCCTGCATGAAGGTGAGAATGAGGTCTTGGTGGTCGATATAGAAAGCGCGCACATGTTCCACCAGTTTTAACACCTGGTAGAAAGCATCGGTGAGCAATCGTTCACCATCGGCGCGGGCAGCACATATCTCCGCCTCCATGGTGGCGATACGCTCACGCTGCAATGCTTCGGTGAGGGCAATGTCAGAGACCTCATACTTGCCTTCGATGCCCAGCATCTCAGCAATGGTGTGGAGGGTGGAGAGGTAGACGCGATTTGCCATATTGGCCCCGTCGACGGCGTACGCCAAAGCTTTATACGCGGTGCGGGTGACGCCAATATTGAGGATTGTGGGCATCAGGCCGGGGATATACTGCGGCATGGCGCAACGGATAGCAAACACCAATGGTCGTTTACTATCGCCCAAATGCAGTCCGGTCATCGTCTCTAGGTAGTCTATCGCCTGACGCAACCGTTCCTCTAAGTGCTCGGGGTGTTTGAAACACTCCGCCGTCAAGATGACAAAGTCGGGCACAGGATAGCAGTTCTGCGTCAGCTCCACCAACACACGCCCTTTGTGGCTAATCTCATCGTCGGTGAATTGTCGGTCGGACAATGCCGTGATTAATTCTTCGTTGTCGGGGAGCGGATGACTTTCTACATAGTCGATAATCTCTTTACGGAAATCAGTCCGGCATTGCGAGAGCTGTGCCAGCTGGTCGGGCGTGGCAGTGCCATCGTGCTCAGACAGGAGCAGTCGAAGATATGCCTCCTTCTCGTCGTCGGGACTCTGCAGCAGCCTGTACATGTCGTACCAGCGAGGTGGAAACTCGTGCTTCTCGCCACCTTCCTCGTATGAATATATCACTGTTCCGGGCTTATTGCCCTCTAGGGTGTTGTTGACATCATCCACATCGCAGTTGAACACCTCTGGGCCTTGCTGGGCATAGCGGCGCACCATGTGGTAGTTGGGATAACTAGCTCTGATAAGTATTTCCATGTTAGTGATTAGTGATTGGTGACTAGTGATTCTAAGAATTCGTTAATTCGTTAATCAAATGATTCACACATTAACACATTAACACATTCAATCCAACGTATCAACTTATCAACGTTTTAGAATAATTGAACAGGCGGAATCGATCACGTTGTCGCGGCCAAGGGTTTGTGCCAGCTGACGGTCGAAGGGGAGCAGTATGTCGGGGGGCACACCATTCTCGTAGTTGTTGCCGTCGAGAGCCTTGGTACGGGTGACAGGCAGTCGGTAGCGCCATCCGTTAGGCAGGTAGCCCATGGTGGGCAGACCGAGACCGCCGCTAGTGGTGTCGCCCATCAGCACCATATTGTCGTATGCCTGCGTGCAGATAGCAAAGACGCTGGTGGCACTAAAGCATCCCCGGTCCACTAGCACCACCACGGGACGGGTGAATAGTGTTGTGTCGTCCGACACGTCGGGAGCATAGGTGTCCACCCATGGGGTGAAATCATCATGCGCGGAACCCGACTTAATCTGGCTACTGTAGAGCCGCTGCCCATGCGAAGGCATCATTTTCAATATGTTAATAACGTTCGACAGGGAGCCGCCACCATTGCCGCGCAAATCAAGTATCATGCCCTGCGCATCGGGATACGACATGATGATGCGACGGAAGAGCGATGTCGACACCGTATTGCTGAACGATCCGTAATAGATGTACAGCACCTTGCCGTCGCACAAGCCTGTGTGCGCCATACCGGCAGTGCTGTGGTAGCCTATACCCAGATAGTTGAGAACCACAGTATTCACATCAATACCACCTTGCGAATAAAAACGGTAATATAGCGAGTCGGCACGCGACACGTCGAAGCCTGCATAGAGGTTTACATGTCCGTCGTTGAGGACACCCAACATGGTGGCACAGACGGCAAAAAGACTGTCGGCAGTCATGCCGCCATAAACACGCGGACGCAGGCTGTCGTACACGGCTTGCCAGTCAACGCCTTTCACGTCGAACATGGAGTATTGCTGGTCGAATCGTTGCCAGAGGTAGTCGAAGGTGTTGGGGGCGGTCGCTTGCAAATCGTCGCTCATCAACACCCGTTCACAAGAGGTTGAACCCAAGGCGATGAACAACAAGAGGGTGGTAATATGGAAATTGTTTTTCATGAGACAGGAATTATGGGGTTAGGGGTAGAAATATGGCCTAGTTGAGTTTTAATCCTATGAGGAAAAGGAGTGCATGGTCTGCGCACTCGAAGAGATGGGGTGCAGCGTGGGTGGTACGGGAGGTGAGATAGCTCCATCGATAGGAAACGCCAATACGGTTGCCATTGGCCAGCATCAGAGTGGCACCCACGTCGGTCATCGCGCCTGTGGCAATGGCGAGATAGGAGCGGTATTGGTCGAAGGTGTTAGCGGTGGGGCTGGCGATATTCTGGTCGAAATTATCCATATAGGCAAAACCAGGTCGCATGTGAAGCGAGAGTGCATTCAATTGAATATGTGCATAGAACAGCCAGCGGCAGAGACTATATTCCACACAGCTTTCGACGTTGAGCCGAGCAAAGTTGCCGAAGGCGGCACTGGCATTACCTAGCGAAGCATTATAACGGATGTCGAAAAGGTCTTCGACAGAGCCTCCAGCCCAAAGGTGCCAATGGCTGTTATCAAATACGTTATGCAAGGCTCTGATGCCCAATCGGGGATGCCCGCCATAGGCCTGGATGTAGTCGACACCCAGTCGCAATCCATACGCCCCACCATCGGCTTGGAACATTGCTTCGTATCGCCAGTCTGGCTTCTGCAACAGCAGCGAAATTCCAGGGTGGAGCTGAAGCCCTCGGTAGGTGAGCGGAGAGGCACCCAAATCGCGATAAAGTCCATAGCCGATACCGCCCTGCAAATTGATGTACCAGTGGGCGGAACTGTCACATTCGGCACGAAGCGGAGTGACGGCAATCAGGATAAAAAGAGTTGTTACAAACAGGCGGTTCATATTTTTTTTTATCAAAATAGTTACTATTCGAAAAAAAAGATTTATCTTTGCAATTCGATTACAAAAGTACAAACATTTTTTTAAATAGATAGGAATAAATACATAAATACAATGAACACAAGCAGAAAGAAATCATTTTTAACGATTGTTGCGCTTACTATTTTGACTGTAGGCTGCCTAATTTCTTGTAAACAGAACTCCCAAAACGGCCCCACGGTGCACGAAATGCAGACCCGTTTGGACGAAATCATGAAGGAGTATCAGGAAATGCAGCAGAGCTGCGACGAGTATACCCAGCAGCTGGCACAACGCGACAGCTCAATTCAGGCACAGGCCGCAGAGATCCAGAACTTGATTGACCAGTTGAACAATTGTGGCACCAAAGGCACCACCAAGGTTACTAGAAGCGGTAAAGGTGGCAACGGTGTCAGCAACGCCAGACTGCGCAAACTGAACGCCCAGCTGGAGGCCAAGAAGGCTGAGATTGCCTATCTGCAGCAGCGTCTCGACCAGCAGACTGCCGAACTGGATGCCTTGCGAAACACCGAAGGCTATGGCGACATGGAGACCATCGCCCGCCTGCGCCGTCTGGTAAAAGAGCAGGATGCCCGCATCGTTGCCCTGTCGAACGACAAGGTGGCACTGACCAATATCAACGACTCGCTGACTGCCCACATGGCTTATCTGCTAGGTCAGCGTCCCGACAATACCAATGCTGTCAATGCCGAAGCTGCCGCACAGATTGCCCTGCTGCAAGGTCAGGTGTCGACCCAGCAAACCGAGATTGCCCGTCTGCAAGAGGAACTTGCCAACCAGATTGCCCTCGTGAACAAGGCCAACGAGGAAGCCCGCGACGCTAAGTCCGCAGCCGAAAAGGCCGCTGCCAACACCCAGAACGATGTGGCAAAGACCAAGGGGTCCATCAATAAGAGACTTGCAAAATTGGAGGCCGAATGCGCGGACTATAAGGAAGAGATTGACCGCCTGCGTGCCGAGAACCGCATTTTGCGCAACGAGAACGACAGCCTGCGCAGCGAGGTTGTCGCCATCAAGCGTAACGCCGAGAATGTGGCCGTTGAGAATGCCAAGATGGCTGCTAAGGTGAGCCGTGCATCGGTGCTTTCTGCCGCCGACATCAACGTCACTCCGCTGAAACGCCTCAGCAACGGCACGGGTCGTCCCACTTCGCGTGCTTCTGCCACCAACGCCTTCCGCATTGAGGGCCACCTACTGGCCAACAACGTCGTGGAACCCGGCACCATCACCATCTACGCCTCCATCACCTCACCCTCTAACGTAGTGCTACACAACGGCACCGTGGAACAGAAGTTCGATGCCAATGGCGTTCGCACCACCTACACCACCGTTCAGGCCTTCGAGTTTACGGGCGACAGCCGTCAGTTCGACATGAACTGGAGCAAGGATGACGACATGGAGCTTGAGTCGGGCATCTACCGCGTGAACCTGTACGCCAACGGCAACCTGATTGGCGTGAGCGAGTTTAAGCTGAAATAATGGATGTCTAACCAGAAGAAATACGACTCTTTCCGTCAGACATACCCCGAGTTTGTCTATGAGAGGTACGGATACGATGTGCAGCCCGACGGACTGCACATCGTTTTTAGGTTTCGTATTGGGGAGGATGTCTGTTTCGAGCCTACGGCGTTTATTCCCACACGCTGCTTCCTGCATTTCGAACAGCCCAAGGAGGTGATGGACGCGCTGGTGTTTAACATCGGCATGGTGGAGTTGGTGAGCTACTGGAAGTGTTACTGCCCACCCGTCGTCAGGGTGGCATGCGGCACGCTGGACGACGGCCAAATCGCATTTTGGAAGAAGGTCTACTTCAACGGTCTGGGTGAATTCTTCTTTACGAACGGCATCCATGCCACGATGGAGGACTTCATGCGAATTGAATGCTTGGATGTGCCCATGACTGAATGTTTGAATAATTTGACCGCACCAGCCACTCAGGCAATCAAACAATCAAGCAATCAAGCAAACTATTTAGTTCCCATCGGAGGTGGAAAGGACTCGGTGGTGACGTTGGAGCTGCTTGCGTCGCAGGACGGCGTGCGCGTGAAGCCCCTCATCATGAACCCAAGAGGTGCCACCATAGGTTGCGTCGAAGCTGCCGGATATGGAATGGACGACGTGCTGGTGATCTACCGCAGTATCGACCCGCTGTTGCTAGAGCTCAACAGCCAAGGCTGCTTGAACGGGCATACGCCGTTCAGCGCAATGCTGGCATGTTACACCTTGTTAGCCGCCCAACTGTGCGGATACGGACGCATAGCTCTGTCGAACGAGTATAGCGCCAACGAGAGCACCGTGGTGGGCACCACGGTGAACCACCAGTATTCAAAGGGGCTGGAGTTTGAGAACGACTTCCGCCAGTACGTGGCGGAGTATCTGCCTACGGGTGCCGAATACTTTAGTTTCCTGCGTCCGCTGTCGGAGCTTCAGATTGCCATGCTTTTCAGTCGGTTTGAGAAGTACCACGACATCTTCCGCAGCTGCAACGCAGGCAGCAAGCAGGACATCTGGTGCGGCAAGTGCGCCAAATGCCTCTTTGCCTACATTATCCTGTCGCCCTTTATCGCTCCCGCACGCCTCGACAGCATTTTCGGGAAGGCGATGCTCGACGACATGGGGCTGAAACCCTTCTTCGACCAGCTGACGGGACAGGCCGAGACCAAGCCGTTCGAATGCGTGGGCACCATCGGCGAGGTGCATGCCGCCTTGGCGATGACGCTGCACCGTTGGTATGGCGACTGTCGCCCCGCCCTGCTGCGCAACTATGCCAGCCACCCGACAGAGGATGTGAGATTGGACACGCTGTTTGACGGGCACAACCTGAACGACCAAGAACTAGCATTATTAAGCAGATATGTACAGGCAGCAACGGTTTGAAGAGCTCTTGGTCGGCAAGCGTGTCCTGATTGCGGGATATGGGCGTGAGGGACGCAGCACCCACACGCTTATACGGCAATGGGTACCTGCCGATAGCATCACTATTGCCTGTAACGATGAAGAGATATTTGCCGCCCTTGCCCGCGCCAGGAATGAGGGCAAGGCATACGACCTAATCATCAAATCGCCAGGCATACCGACCATGAAGTTCGAAGGGCGGTGCGAGTTGGACACCCTTACCTCGCAGACGGACCTGTTTATGCAGGTGTATGGCGACCTGACCATCGGCGTGACCGGCACCAAGGGGAAAAGCACCACCACGTCGCTGATATACCATGTGCTGTCGCAGAGCAAGGGTCGGGAACACCACGTGCTACTGGCCGGCAACATAGGGACACCGCTATTCGATATCGTAGAACAGTTGGACGAGGAGAGCATCGTGGTGGCAGAACTGTCGTGCCACCAACTCGAAAACATCCATCGGGCACCCCACGTCGGAGTGATATTGAATCTGTTTCAAGAGCATCTTGACCACTATCGCGACTATCGCGACTACCAATTGGCCAAGATGCAGATGATGCTGAAGCAGCAGGCCTCGGACCATTGTTTCTACTGCACCGACAACAGGGACCTGGTCGAGCGGGTGAGGGAACTGCGACCCCATATTGCCGCTACGCTGCATCCATACTCGTTGCACGATGCCCATCGTGCCGCCATCGACCCTCTCCAGACCACCCTTAAAGGCGACCACAACCTAAGCAACATATTTGTCGCCAAGCAGGTGTGCGCACTGATGGGTGTCACCGACGGTTCTTTTGCCGAAGCCCTCGCCACGTTCAAGGGTCTGCCCCACCGCCTCGAACTGGTCGGCACCTACCACGGCATCACATTCTACAACGACTCTATCAGCACTATCCCACAGGCCACCATTGCTGCCATGAAAGCCCTAAATGATGTGGAAACTCTGATACTCGGAGGCTACGACCGCGGCATCGACTATGGCGCCCTCGTAAGCTTTTTGGCCTTGCCACCAGCCTCGCTGCATCATATAGCCTTTGTGGGCGAAGCCGGCAGACGAATCCTAGCCGACCTTTCCAATAGCCACCACGGCCTGACTGACAGTATCCAGATTCTGCAGACAGACAACTACAGAGCCATCGTCGACTGGTGTTTCAACGTCACCTCAGAGGGAAAGATATGCCTCCTCTCCCCTGCCGCCGCCAGCTACGACAGCTTTAAGAACTTTGAAGAACGGGGCGAAACATTCAAACAACTAGTACGCACACACCTATGACACTGACCGATATTCGACACGACCTCCATGCCCATCCCGGCATATCGGGTGACGAGCACTACGCGCACGACCTGATTGTGCGGCAGCTCGCACTGTATCATCCCGACAAGGTCTATACACATGTGGGCGGATTCGGTGTCATTGCCATATGGGGCAAGGAGCCATCGCGCCCCACCATTGCCGTTCGGGGTGACATCGATGCGCTGCCCATCGGCCACCGCTGCGGACACGACGGCCATACCACCATACTGCTCCAGCTGGCAGAATATATTGCCCAGCGCAACATACCCGAAGGCAGAAATGTGCTGCTAATCTTCCAACCTGAAGAAGAAACAGGTATGGGTGCTCAGAAGATTATCGATGCCCAGATACTGCAACAATATAACATCCGAGCCATCTACGCCCTACACAACCTGCCCGGATTCCCACTTGGTACCATCGTACTGAACCGTCACACTTTCGCCGCTGCCTCCACTGGCATCATCTTCCGTCTCACTGGTCGCGAAACTCATGCTTCCACTCCTGAGAAAGGCATCAATCCCGGCCTCGCCGTCGCCGAAATCATACAACAGATGAGCCGCCTCAACAGCGATTACAACACGCCCGACGAGCTCTTCCGACAGTCCACCCTCATCTGTGTCCGCCTAGGTGAAGAGGCGTTCGGCACCTCGGCTGGCAGTGCCGAGGTTATGTTCACCCTTCGAGCCTTCACCAACCAGAGCATGGAGCATTTCCTCGCCGACACCATCACCACCGTCGACACTATTGCATCACGCCACCACCTGCAGCTGCAGCACACCCTAGTCGAGCCCTTCCGTGCCACAGAGAACGACTCGCTGTGCATCGAGCACATCGAAGAGGTGTGCGGTGCCCGCAGCCAATATGTGCTCACCCCATTCCGATGGTCGGAAGACTTTTCCAACTACCTACTGCACTATCACGGAGCCATGTTCGGCATTGGAGCCGGAGAGAAACACGCAGAGCTACACCACCCCGACTACAACTTTCCCGACGAACTTATCCCCCTCGCCGCACAAGTATTCTACAATATAATAAATGACAATAAAATATAAAAAAAGTATAACACCATGAAAAAAGTACTACTATCATTAGCCCTGTTGGCATTCGTATTCTCCGTCGGAGGACAAGAAATCAGCCAACCTGAATTTGACGGACAGAGCTGCACCAGCATCATGGTAGGCAAGCGCGCCTCCAAAGATGGCAGTGTCATCACCTCCCACACCTGCGACGGTCGCTACCGCACATGGATGTACATGGAGCCCGCTGCCGACCACGAGGCAGGCGAAGTGCACCTTGTTTACAAAGGCACGCTTCACACCTTCTTCCGTGGCGATACCACCGGCGTACGTCTGGCTGGTGCCATTCCCGAAGTGGCACACACCTATGCCTACCTCAACACCGCCTACCCCTGCCTCAACGAGCATCAGCTTGCCATCGGTGAGAGCACCTTCGGCGGCCCCGACACACTGAAAAACCCTGCCGGCATGTTCCTCATCGAGGAACTGGAGCGTGTAGCCCTCCAACGTTGCACCACCGCTCGCGATGCCATCCGCCTTATTGGCGACCTGATTAAAATCTATGGCTACGGCGACGCTGGTGAGTGCATCACCATTGCCGACACCAAGGAAGTGTGGCAGATGGAGATTCTTGGCGAAGGTAAGGGCAACATCGGTGGCGTATGGGCCGCACAGCGCATCCCCGACGACCAAGTGGGTGTCAGCTGCAACATACCCCGCATCGGTCGCCTGCAACGTGGCAACACCGAGTATTTTATGTGCTCCGACAACATCGAGTCTGTCGCCCGCCGTTATGGCTTGTGGGACGGCAAAGGCGAGTTCATCTTCTGGAAAGCCTTCAACGCCAGCTATGCCAACGGTAAGAACTTCCGCGAGCGTGAATACTTCATCCTCAGCCGCCTCGCTCCATCGCTCGAACTCTCAATGGACATGGCTGAGCTGCCCTTCTCAGTGCGTCCGGACAAAGACGTGGATGTCCGCGAAGTGATGGAACTCTTCCGCAGCACTTACGAAGGCACCGACCTCGACATGTGCCAGAATATCAAAATGCCTGTCAGTCGCAAAGACAAGAACGGTAAGACCTACGAGGACACCATCATCAGCCCTGTCGCCAACCCCTGGCTCAGCTCTTCCATGCAGAAGACTCTCAATACCATTGCCCCCGGCACCATCCAGTTCCGCCGTACCGTCAGTGTGGCATGGTGCTCCTATTCCTTCGTCACCCAACTACGCGACTGGCTGCCCGACTGCGTAGGCGGTGTCTGCTGGATGTCGGTCGACAACCCCGGCCAGTCGCCACGTGTGCCCATCTTCTGCGGCACCACCGAGCTACCCCAGCCCTACAGCATCTGTGGCCACAAGGAATACAACCCCGATGCCATCCTTTGGAAATACCGCAAGGCTAACAAGCTTGCCACCGTCGCATGGCAGCGCACCAAAGCCTCTATGCAGATCGAGTTGAAGAATCTTGAAGACAAGGCATTTGGAAGCCTCGAAGCACTCGAACGCGAAGTCACCCGCTACGACCGCATCAGCCGCACCGCCGAAGCCCACGCATCACTCAACAACTTCACCCGCCAACAGTACGAGAACACCTCCTTTGCTTGGAGCCAACTCGAATACAAATATTGGGGCATGTTCGGCATGGGATTCTAACTGAAGTAAAAGTATGTAATAAGAGCTATGAAGTTGGGCGCAACAGCCTACTCCATAGCTCTTATTTTTACTTCTTAATTTAATCAGATTCTGCCTGGCATACTGCCTGAAGTCGTAATACCCGACGTATTGGTGGCAGTGGCAGGCTTCATAATATGAATGTAGGAAGGCGACTTAAAGGTCTGACCTGCAACTGACACCGAAGGACGGATACGCAGCCCCAATTGCGACGAAGTGCCCTGACTATTGAAACTGCTGGCAAACGTCTTTAACGACTCCAATCCATCCGATGAGAACAGACGGTACAGATCCGTACTCACACCCAGCGGCACTGTGGTTGTTGTACTGGCTCCAATATTGTAATTCTGGTTTGTAACGCCAGTGGCAAACTCTGTCTTGGCAATATCCAAAGCCCAATCCATCATGGTCAGCAGTGCACTCTTGGTGGTGGGGTTCTTCACGTTGATGTTCACATTCAATGCCAATGGCACACTCTTCGTAGTGATGGCGGAAACTAGCTTCACAACATCCGTGGCAGAGATATTGCCACTAGTCACATTTTTCACATTCACCCCAGCCACTGACACGTTCGAAACATCTTTCAGCGTATACTCGCAATTAGCCAAATTGGCGATACTTGAAAGGTTATTCGCCAAATTATCCAAAAAGGTGCACGACCCGCATAGCAGGCTACCTGCAACAATTACAGCAACTAATGTTCTTTTCATGGTGATAAGATATTTAAAGTTAAATCACTGCAAAGAAACACAAAAATCCCAATTCACACAGATTTCGGCTATTTTTTTCGTAAAAAGATTGATTCAGCCATAAAAACTTTTTGGTTTAAGCATAATAAAACGGAAAATAGATGCGTTATTGGGGAAAATGACGCTTATGAGGCGAATTAGTATGTTATTAGTTATTGCCGCCATGATGATGGCGGGGTGCACCCACCAAGAGGGACATGAGGCTCTGTTGGAGAACTTCTACGGCGAGTACCTTGCGTTGACCTGCCCGCCGACAGGCGAGCGGACTGACTGGGAGGAAGTGCATCGGTTGGTGCAACGGTATTCCACCCCGGAACTGTTTACCGAGTGGGAATTGAGCCGCAATCCCGATTTCAACGAGTGGATTGATTACGACATATTTATACAAGGACAGGACTGCTGGCCGGGCATACGGGCAGAACGCATTGAACGCATCGAAGGCAGCCAGTGGTATGTGGTGGAGGTGGTGCTGCCTGAGATGGATAATCCCGACAGTATTCAGATGAGGGATTGTGTGTTCTTCCATCTGAAGCCCGTCGACGACGGGGAGTGGGCCATAGACTGTATCCACGACGGGTGCAACCGCCTCGGCAGAGCCCCTGGTGACGAAGAGTCTGCATTGAAGAATAATAGTGACTATCAAGAGAACGAATGTATAATAACATAAGATCACTCATCACAAAAAAAAGTATCATATTAGCTGAAAAAGTTGTATTTTTGCACCGTGATTCCGACAGACAGTGTTTTACGGGTTTCGGCAGGCTCTGAGGGATTACGTGAAAATCAGTAATTTAGAAATCACCTTACGGTAAATGATGAACAACAAGAGGGAATCTAATGGAGAATTATTGAGGCTATTATGCATGTTGATGATAGTAATACATCATTTTGTAGTTCATGCTCTATATCCCAACGTACTTAATCTTAATGTGATTGGACACACGTGGGACAATCATGTGCAGCTTTTTACTCATTGCTTTTTCTTTATAGGTGTAAACTGTTTTGTGTTATTGTCAGGCTATTATTCTATCCGACTTAAGGCTAAAAGTGTGGTCAATCTGTGGGCAATTATCGCTTTCTATGCATTATTAAAGATTGTGGAAAAATGGATTGGTCTTTCACTACGTGGTGGTGGCGACGTTCTCAACTGGAATAATATATCCCAAGTGGCACTTCCTTTCAGCCATACAACATATTGGTTCATTATGTGTTACGTGGCATTAATGCTACTCTCACCACTCCTCAATGCCGCGATTGACACTTTTGACAAGCGACGCTATCAACGGGCGCTACTACTCATCTCAATCATGTGCCTGTATTTTGGATATACTTGGAAATTGCCTAATATGAATGATACGGGCTACACAACACTACAATTCATTTGGCTCTACTTGATAGGTGGATATCTCCACAAATATTGCACCATTGATTGGATGCAACGCAACCGCTGGAGATCTTTTGGCGTGTATGTTGGCTGTAGCGTGCTGTGGGGCGTACTCACCCTACTCAAGAGTATACAACCGATAACAAACTTTCGTGTTCCCTTTTGGCATCCCTTCACATACAACAACCCACTAGTGATGGGGGGCTGCATTGGATTCTTCCTCTTTGTGATGTCGTTTAGCTTGAAGAGTCGTATGGTGAACTGGCTTTCGTCTTCAGTGCTGGCAGTATATTTGGTACAAGAAGGTGTATTCCACTACCATTGGCTAATAGAATGGGGAGAAAATTGGACACCCGCGGTAAAGATGCTGATGCTACCTTTATTTTCAATAGGTTTTCTGTTTGCCATTCTCCTATTAGACAAAGGACGTCAATTGTTGATGATACCATTTTGGAAATGGTATGACAAACGACTGTCGCCTTGTCTCTCAAAGTTGGGCAAGAGGTTACAGTAAGTAACACAATTGTCGAAACAATACAGGTGTTGGCTCATATACACGAAGCGTCTCCGACACCTTTCCTTCCGCACTTATCCGTTCGTCTGCCGTTCAAGGAGCGACAAACGCCCCCAAAAATAAAAGGTGGAAACCTTTTAGCTTCCACCTCTTAATTTTCTGTTTGTTAAAGCCCCATTCTCATGGATCCCGAAGAAGAGATGCCCGAGCCACCGGTGCCATTGCCGGTGGTAGTTGTGGGCTTCATAATCTGGATGTACGAGGGTGACTTGATGGTCTGCCCAGCCACCGACACCGAGGGACGGATGCGCAGCCCTAGCTGCGACGAAGTGCCCTGACTGTTGAAACTGCTGGCAAAGGTCTTCAGCGACTCCAACCCGTCCGATGAGAACAAACGGTACAAATCCGTGCTCACACCCAGCGGCACAGTGGTCGTCTGGCTGGCTACGATGTTGTAGTTCTGGTTTGTGACTCCGGTGGCGAACTCCGTCTTGGCGATGTCCAATGCCCAATCCATCATTGTCAGCAGCGCGTTCTTGGTAGTGGGGTTCTTCACATTGATATTCACGTTCAGTGCCAGCGGAACACTCTTCGTAGTGATGGCCGACACCAGCTTCACCACATCCGTGGCTGAGATATTGCCGCTCGTCACATTCTTCACATTCACCCCAGCCACCGACACGTTCGACACATTCTTCAACGTATACTCGCAATTAGCCAAATTGGCGATACTCGATAGGTTATTCGCCAAATTATCCAAAAAGGTGCACGACCCACATAGTAGGCTACCTGCAACAATTACAGCAACTAATGTTCTTTTCATAAGATAAAGTATTTAATGTTTAACCACTGCAAATTTACACAAAAATCTGAACACATAAACAAATATCCATAATATTTTTCTCAAACCACAACTATCCCCTGCTGCATATTCACGGTCATATGGCGGTCTTTTGCGCCAGAACTTCCTTTGCACATATCCGTTCGTTTGCCGTTCGTTATCCGATCGTTTGCCGTTCTAGCGACGGCAAACGACCCCCCAATCGGTAGAATGCGGTAAGATGCAGTAGGAATCGGTAAAATGCGGTAAGAATCGGTAAAATGCGGTAGAATGTGGTAGAATGCGGTAGGAAACGGTAAAGACGAGAAAAAAAAAGATACAATAGAGGCTCTTCGATAAAAAACTTTTTTTGCCGTGGAAATAATAAACGGCGGGGGACGGCGTTATTATGACAAAATAGTAATGCTTATGAGGCGTATTTGTACGTTTATGATTATTGCCACGCTGCTGACGCTGGGATGTACGGCACAGGACTGCCCTCAATGCGTGCTAAAGAAGTTCTACAACCAATATCTTGAGTTGAGCTGCCCGCCGCATGGCGAGTACCCCAACCATGAGGAGGTGCAACGACTGCTAAAACAACACCTTACCCCAAAGTTGTACAGCGCATGGGAGGCCAGCCACGACGCAGAGAGCGACGATTGGATTGACTACGACATGTTTATCCAAGGGCAGGACTGCTGGCCGGGCATCCATATCAAGGACATTGTCCAAATCAAGGGTACCCAGTGGTATGAAATAATAGTGACTCAGCCCGACATGGAGAGTCCCGATAGGCGCGTGTTCTTCCACCTCGAACCAATAGACAAACAATGGCGCATTGGCTGCATCGACGACGGACACAACCGCCTCGGCAACGCTCCTGAAGATGAGGACAAGGTCTTAAAGAGCAATCCCGACTATCAAAATTAACAACTTAAAATATTACAACATGAAGAAGACTATCAGATTTGCATTATTTGCCGCATTGCTTGCCATGGCGGGCAGCCTGTCGGCACAAACGATGATTAACGGCGGTTTCAAGCTCACCCTGCTGCAGACCAACAAACAGGACTTGGATGTCTACGGCGGTTACTATGCCGGATTCACCCAGAACGTTGTTTTGTCGCGTCATGTGGGTATAGCTCCGGGAATCTATTTCAACCACATCGCGGGCGAAAAAGAGAGCACTCTGGCAGGCATCACCACGCATAGCACACTGAACGAAAACGCCATTGCCGTCCCCATGCCCATCAATGTGATGATACACCTTACCGATGTTTCGATGCTCTATATCTTTGCGGGTCCGGAGTTTAATATCGGCATCACCTCCAAAAGTGAGAGTTGGATTGGCGACAGCGAGACCCATCTGACCACCAACTTGTACGATGAGGGGGTTCCCGGCGAGCTGGGTCGATACAACGTCAGTTGGATAGGCGGCATTGGCGGAAAGTTCGATTTCCTCAATGTGAACCTTGGATTGAGCGGCAATTTCTTCAACCGCCTATATGAATCTAATGACACACAGAAAGCCATCAATGTTATCCTTGGCATCGGACTGGCATTCTAAAAAAGTGAAAATTGAAAGTTGAAAATTGAAAATTGGCTGCCGCATCCGGATAATTTTCAACTTTCAACTCTCAACTTTCAATTTAATAAGTTTTCAATTTTCAATTTTAATAAAACCTTAAAAAAAATGAAGAAAGTAACTTTAATCCTCGCAGCAGCTTTTGTGATGCTGTTTGCCAACAATGCCCAGGCTCAGCTGGGTGTGAACATCGGCTATGCGCCCCAGACAACTACGGTTACTACCGGAAATAGCAGCTCGTCAAGCGACATGAATGGCTTCTTTGCTGGAGTAAACTACAACCATGTCCTCTCTGGAAACATTGGTCTTTCGTTCGGAGGCCAAGTGCGTTACAACACCAAGACCACCACTGCTTCAATCCTCTCCGCCACCGAGACCACGAAAAAGACACAACTCCTTGTTGATGTGCCTGTGTTGCTCAACTTTGCCATTCCTATGGGTAGCGAAGCACGCATAGCACTCTTTGTCGGCCCCGTGTTCAGCTATGCCCTCAGTGGCAACACCAACGTCGCCGAGAACGTGCTGAACACCAGCACCGACTTCAATTGGTATGGCGAGAAGTCCAACAACAGCCAGTTTGACCTGATGGGTGCTGCTGGTGCCGCTCTCGAGTTCAAGACCTTCCGTCTCTTTGGTGGCTATCGCATGGGCTTCCTCGACCTCGACAAGAGCGACAATGTGAAATCTACCACTTCCGGCATCTTTGTCGGCCTCGGCTACCTGCTCTAGGAAGTTGAAAAGTGAAAATTGAAAATTGGCTGCCACACTCGGATAATTTCAACTTTCAACTTTCAATTTTCAATTTAAAAAGAAGAGACTCCATCTGCGGGGTCTCTTTTTTTAATTGAAAAGTGAAAAGTGAAAAATGAAAACGCGGCAGCCAAATTTTCACTTTTCAATTTTCAATTTAATAAGTTTTCATTTTTCAATTTTTTTTATGTATTTTTGTAGATTAATGTTTCGATAAGCAATTCGTATAATCACAATATAATGAATATCATATAAAAGATGGAAGAAAATCTGCCTCTCAATTTTTTGGAAGAAATCATCGAACAGGGCCTCAACGAAGGCACCTACAAGAGTATTCTGACGCGCTTCCCGCCAGAGCCTAACGGCTATCTACACATCGGCCACGCCAAATCAATCTGCCTCAATTTCGGGCTTGCAAAGAAGTATGGTGGCAAGACTAACCTGCGCTTCGACGACACCAACCCGGTGAAGGAGGACACGGAGTATGTGGACTCGATACAGCAAGACATCCAGTGGCTCGGCTTTGAGTGGGCAGGCGTACACTATGCCAGCGACTATTTCGACCAGCTGTATGAGTGGGCAGTGCTTCTCATCAAAAAGGGTCTCGCCTACGTGGACGACCAGACTCAGGAGGAGATTCGCCTTGGGCGCGGCACTGTCACCGAGCCGGGCAAGAACAGCCCCTACCGCGACCGCACGGTGGAGGAGAACCTAGAGCTGTTTGAAAGGATGAAGGCAGGCGAGTTTGAGGACGGTAGCCGTGTGCTACGCGCCAAGATAGACATGGCTCACCCAAACATGCAGCTGCGCGACCCGATCATGTACCGCATTCTGCACGCCGACCACCATCGCACCGGCAACAAGTGGTGCATCTACCCGATGTATGACTATGCCCACGGACAGAGCGACTCGATAGAGAATATCACCCACAGCATCTGCACGCTGGAGTTTGACATACACCGCCCGCTATACGACTGGTTTATCCAGCAACTGGGCATCTACCCCAGCCACCAGTACGAGTTTGCCCGCCTGAACATCAACTATACGGTGATGAGCAAGCGCAAACTGCTGCAGCTGGTGAAAGAAGGCTACGTGAGTGGCTGGGACGACCCGCGTATGCCGACCATCTGCGGCTTCCGTCGTCGTGGCTACACACCCGAGAGCATCCGCAACTTCTGCGAGGACATCGGCGTGGCCAAGCGCGACAACATCATCGACTATGTGCGCCTTGAGAACAGCCTGCGCGACCATCTGAACAAGGTGGCTCCCAGACGTATGGCAGTGCTCGACCCCGTAAAACTGGTCATTGACAACTATCCCGAAGGGCAGACCGAGATGCTGGATGCCATCAACAATCCCGAAAACGAGGCCGACGGTGTGCGCCAAGTGCCTTTCAGTCGCGAGCTGTACATCGAGCGCGAAGACTTCATGGAGGAGGCTCCCAAGAAATATTTCCGCCTGACACTGGGCCGCGAAGTGCGTCTGCGCTACGCCTATTTTGTCACCGCCCAGAGCGTGGAGAAAGATGCCGACGGCAACATCACCTGCATCCACTGCACCTACGACCCCGCCACACGTGGCGGCGACGCACCCGATGGCCGCAAGGTGAAGGGCACGTTGCACTGGGTGAGCGCACAACATGCCATCGAGGCGGAAGTGCGTCTGTTCGACCGTCTGTTTGCCACCGAAGCTCCCGACGAGGCCCCCGAAGGCAAGACCTTCCTCGACAACCTTAACCCCGACAGCCTGCGGGTGCTGCAACACTGCAAACTGGAGCCCTCGCTGGCAGACTCACACATGGTTGTGAACGACAAAGGTATCGAAGAGCCGATGCGCTACCAGTTTGAGCGTATGGGCTACTTCTGCACCGACCGCGACAGCACTCCCGAACATCTGGTGTTCAACCGCAGCTGCTCGCTGAAAGACACTTGGGCTAAAATTAAAAGTTAAGAATTAAAAGACCGACAATTCTAGCAATACTAGGACAACTAGTGATACTAGGAATACCTGAATTCAGAAAAGAAACACCAAATGAAGATATCCTACAAATGGCTGCGTGAGTATGTCGACACCGACCTCACCCCCAATGAACTCGACGACCTGCTGACCTTCAGCGGGCTTGAAATAGAAGGCGTAGAAAAGGTAGAAAGCATCAAGGGCGGACTAGAACATGTGGTCATTGCCCAGGTGCTCACCTGCGAACCCCACCCCGACAGCGACCACCTGCACCTGACCACCGTGGACGTGGGTGGCGAACAGCCCCTCCACATCGTGTGTGGCGCACCCAACGTGGCTGCCGGACAGAAGGTGGTGTGCGCCCAGATTGGCACCAAGATTTACACCTCCGACACCGAGTTTTACGAGATTAAGAAAGGCAAGCTGCGCGGTGCCGTCAGCGAAGGCATGCTGTGCGCTGCCGACGAGCTGCAACTAGGCTCCGACCATGCCGGCATCATGGTGCTGCCCGACGACGCTCCCGTCGGAATGCCCGCCAAAAAGTATTTCCACCTCGAGGAGGACTACACCCTTGAAGTCGCCATCACCGCCAACCGCTCGGATGCGACCAGCCACATCGGCGTGGCACGCGACATCGTGGCCGTGCTCAACACCCGCAACGGGGAGAATAAGAAGATACTCTGGCCCGACACAGCCGACCTGTCTCAGGCGAAGAACGGCAGCCGCCCCGTCCGCGTCACCGTGGAAGAGCCCGACCTTTGCCCCCGATACACCGGCATTACGCTGGAGAATGTGCATGTGACCGACTCGCCCGACTGGCTGCAGAACAAGCTCCGCACCGTCGGCATCCGTCCCATCAACAACGTGGTCGACATCACCAACTTCATCCTCATGGAGGTTGGTCAGCCAATGCACGCCTTCGATGCCGATATGATTAAGGGCAACCACGTGGTAGTGCGCCGCCTGCCGCAGGACACCCCCTTCGTCACCCTCGACGGCGTGGAACGCAAACTCGACCAGCGCGACCTGATGATATGCAACGAAGAAGAGGGCATGTGCATCGCCGGCGTGTTTGGCGGCGAAAAGAGCGGTGTGACGCACAACACCACGCGCGTATTCCTCGAAAGTGCCTACTTCAACCCCATGACCATACGCAAGACCTCCAAGCGTCACGGCTTGAAGACCGACGCCTCGTTCCGCTACGAACGTGGCTGCGACCCCAACATCACCCCATGGGCACTGCAGCGCGCCGTGAAACTGATGCAGGAACTGACCGGTGCCACCATCGCCTCCGAGGTGGTGGACGTGTACCCCAACCCCATCCCCCGCGCCGAAGTAGACATCAACTACCGCCGCATATTCAACCTCATCGGACAAGAACTGCCCATCGAAGCCATCCGCACCTCCCTCACCTCGCTCGACATTGAGATTGTGTCCGAAACCGCCGAAGGCATGTCGCTCCGCATCCCCACCTGCAAGGTGGATGTCACCCGCGAATGCGACGTAGTCGAAGAGATTCTGCGCATCTATGGCTACAACAACATCCACATCGACGAGCGCATATCCAGCAGTCTGGCATTCTCCAAGAAGCCCAACCCACGTCAGCTACAGAACATTGCCAGCGACATGCTCACCTTCAACGGCTTCAGCGAGATAATGAACAACTCGCTCACCAAGTCGGAATACTACGACAACAACCCCGACTTCCCCGCCGACCACTGCGTGCACATACTCAACCCCCTGAGCAAGGAACTCAACGTCATGCGCCAGACCCTGCTTTACAGCGGCCTGGAATGCATCGTGCGCAATCTCAACTACAAAATTCCCGACCAAAAACTTTATGAATTTGGCAACACCTATGTCAAAACAGGCAATGACGGCGAGAAAGTAACCGACAAATACTGCGAGACGCAACACCTCTCCATCTTCATGACCGGAGCCCTCACTCCTGAAAGCTGGAAGATGCCCACCACGCCTGTCGACTTCTACCACCTCAAGGCACACGTGATGAACATCCTGCGCCGTATGCGCACCAACCTCAGCCGCATAGAGATGGTCCCCACCACCCGACACTACTACTCCGAAGGCATCGACCTCGTCTTCCGCGACAGCAAGAAAACCCTCTGCTCCTTAGGCCGCCTCAATAAGGAAACCCTCAAACGCATGGATTGCAAACAAGAGGTATTCTACGCCGACATCAACTGGACGCTGCTCCTCAAGAGCTATCCCACCAAGGATGTCCAGTACACCGAGGTGCCCAAGTTCCCCGAAGTGCGTCGCGACCTCGCACTGGTGATGCAGAAGAAAGTCACCTTCGCCGAAATTGAGCAGGTGGCATTCAACACCGAGAAGAA
>CAMZFW010000014.1 GCA_947306225.1 uncultured Bacteroidales bacterium | reverse complement strand
TGCTTTCTGCTGTGTGTTTTTGGTCTTCCATAACGAGATAACGAAAAAATCAGTCCATTATTGTACTAGAGCGTTAGCTTTTTTGAGTTCCTTAGGTCGGACCCCTGTCGAATTGGCCGTTGTACAGTTGATAATTTCATGAAGAATGGAACACTTCGTTTCTTTCAAATTTTTGAGAAACAGATTCACAATTGTAGGATGATATGTTATATTTATTGAATGTTAGAAATTTAAAGTGTAACTTAAGAGAAACTCATTATTTGGTGAAAAAGATGCAACAAATGATCTACTTGAACCATACAGTTCCTGATTATTTTTTCCTGTCATATAAATATATATCAGATTGAAACAGTGCCATATAGCCGCAACACAAAAGGAGGAAGCTGACAATTGATCCACCTCCTTTGCGACTTTTTTATCGACTATACTATGGGACAAATACTTACAAGCCACCCCTGTCGCTGCAAGTCCATAAATACCTAAAGTTGTCCAGACTCCAGATTTTTCACCATAAGTCACTCTATTTAATCCGTAACCAGGCACTATAAGGGAGAGCCATACGTTCTCTGTGCCCCCCGTGTTTTTATATGACATTATTCTCTGAAAACTATGATTCTCACCATTTATACAAGCTGTAATATAATTAATTTTATATTTTCCTGGATCTTTCATTTGAGACATAATATCAGTATTTAAGGATTCAATCGACGCTACTCCACAATATATTCTTTTAATCGCATGAGTTATAGTATTGACAGATTGCACTGGAATCACGATTGTTGCATTAGTAGCAAGTTTCAATCCGTATTTTTCACAAACTGGAAGTGTTGGGGCTTTTGTAGATAGGTATGTTTTCAAAGAGTTGTTTTCAGGTGAAACAACTATTTCTTTCGATTCGTATCCATCAATTGTATGACGATAGGATACGGTAACAGTACAAGGTTGTAGGTCATGCAATTTTGCATATTCCAAAATAAGACCTTCTAACCTAGAAGTTGCTTTAATGTAGTCATCATTGTTTATTGACTGATAACTATATAGGGTGTCTTTACGCTCCACATCAAGCCTTTCTACTTCGTCCACATAAGATATTCTGGCAATTATAGCCTGTTTATTGGTTGTCGTGAGTTGAAGTGCATTGTTATAGTATTCACGAGCCTTGGAATATTGGTACAGAGACAAGAAATGTTCACCTTGTTTATAATTATAATCACTTCTGCACTCGTCAATCTCCGATTTGTATTTTTTATCTCTATCCGGATATAGTTTCAAAGCTTCGTAATATTTGGACAAGGCCAAAGTATAGTCTTCTTTCTGTTGCCTTTCTCGTGCTTCTTTAATCAGTGTCCCAAATTGTTCTTCTTTCTTTTGTTCAGCAAGACTTTGTTTGCACATTTCCAACTCTGACTCATATTCGTCTTGCTTATCTGGCAAAATGGCAATGGCTTCATTATACTTCGAAATGGCATCTTCATATTTGCCATTGCTTGCGCACATGCGAGCATCTGCAATTGCTCTTTCGAAACCTTCTTGTTTCTCTTTTTCTTCAGCTTCTTTTTTTCTTGTCGTTATATCTTGGAGGTATTGCTTTGAGAAAATAATTAATTGAAGATATACTCCAGTATTCCGTACTTGGCCAGTAAAAGCATTTGCTTCTTTTCGATATTGCACATCAGACAATATACAAATTTGTTTTTCCCCATTATACAAAAAATCATTGAACATCACCTGACCAACAGTGTAACTTGCTCTATATCCTAAATCTTCTTTAAAGTAAAGAATAATAGCATCTCTCTTACTTTCTGCGGATGAGTATGAATATAAGTCATACTGCCACGTAATGCCAATCACTTTACCATCAACAAGACCTATACTAACCCTGTGACCACCATGTCCTTGATATTGGACATGATGAATCTCTCCCTCATCCATAACATCACAAATAGAATAGTTATGATTTTTTATTATTGACTTTGCGTTCTCTTCTGTGGTTCCAATTGGTATCTCAAAACGCACTATCTCGTTATATTCACGCTGCCCCATAGCCATAAATGATAGTGATAGAGTAAACAGGACCAAAATAGCTTTTTTCATTATAGTATAATCAATTCTCTGCCTTGAGTCCTCAGTGGGGCGATAACTAAATATTACAGGAAAAGCATAGAACTCGTGTTGCCGTCTCTACGAACTGTGTGCATCGCCAAACGCCTTACCAAGATAGAAACTGGAGAACCTTATCCTATGCTTCACGATATGCAGAGGCAGAATGCCAATACATACTCGAAAAAGCAAAAAGGCATCAGTATCGAGTCCCTTGGTATAAATTTGGCGAATTAACAGTTCGGACCGTACAAATGCTTTCCGCAATTGCTCGACATGACTCGCGTCAATTTCGGGTGCAAAAATACACATTTTTTTTAATACACGATGCCTTTTCGGACAAAGTTCTTGTTAGATATAAAGAAATCAACACTTTGTGCGAGGGAAAAATCTGGCAAACCGATGCTGGTGAGTGCTTTTGTCGACCACGAATCGCACGAATTACACGAATGACTCTTATTCGCTATGCATTTCGACGGTATTGTTTGTTCGCCGTGTTCGAATCGGCGAAGCAATGCTAAGGCATTGCACCGACCGCGGAGGGTCGGTTTCTCCGCTTCGCTATCGCATTCGTCCACTGGACGAATGCTTCACATCATGAACTGGAGACTGAGTTTGATGGCGTAGGTGGAGGCGGCTTGGTCGAGGTATGAGAGCCGTCGGACATAGTCGATGCGGATGAGTTTCAGTATGTTCTCTATGCCGATGCTGTATTCCATATAGGGTGCGTCGGAGAGGAAGTTGGCATTGTCGGGAAGCAGGTAGAGCCCCACGTGCCGCGAAGCGGGATTGTTCATGTCCGACATGCCGCCATAAAGCAGGTTGAAGCCTAGCACCTCGCGGAGGCGGAGGTTCCTGATAAGGGGAATGTGGTTGAGAATAAGCCCTTTCATGTGGTAGGTAGCGAAGAGTGAGACATAACGGTCGGTAATAAACTCCATGGGCCGCATGGTATTGAACGAGCTCTCAGACATCATATAGCTGCTGTTACCGTTGGGGACGAAGAGCTTGGGCATGGGCACTTGATTCCATACTATTCCGCCGTGCACACGGATGTCGAGGTAGCCGAGGGCGGCAAACCAATAACGGCTGAAGATGTTGAATGTGGAGCGGTTGTAATAGAATCCATCGAGCAGTCCCATCTCGTGACTCAGGGTGAACGAAGAGGCATTGGCAGACAGATTGAGCAACGAACTTTCGCCCGAACGTCCACTTCGCACCAATGAGTTGGGCGAGAAGTTCAGGCTTGTCGCCCACTGGGCATAGACGATGCTGTTGACCCGCTCGGTACCGTCGGGCGTAATGCGGTAATAGTTGAGCATACCAGTTGGACGGATGTGCTGCGCACCCACCCAGGTGTCGATGCCTATAAAGTTGGGCCACTGGCGACGTAGGCGCAGCTGCAGGTCGGCTACATACTGTGCTGGCACCTCGTTGTCATCCCACCGCAGTATGTTGTCGCGGTCGAACTGTTCAAACGAGAGTCCTGGAGACTCAACATCATAACCCGCATGGAGGCTGATGTATCCCAGCGGATTCTCCTTGGGAAAACGACGCTTGGGCGCGAAAGTGTGGATGAGGTTGAGGTTGAACTTAGGCTGTCTGTCGCCAAAGCCATAGGCGACATATCCGTCGAAGAAATTGCGGCGGTTGAGGCGTGCTGTCGACATCCCGCCAACACGGAGGCGCAGTCCTTCGATGCCATTATGGCTGACAAAGTTATAGATGGGGCCGAAGTCGAAACGGCTGGAATCGCGAGTGGGGTGTGTGGGGATGTAACTAGTGAAAAGAGCCTCCACCGTCTTGATGGTATAACGCACGGAGGGAATGCGCATCAGCTCGTAACGCATACTGTCGAGGAAGGTCTCGGCGAGGGTGAGTTCGACTGGTCTGCGGGCATTCCACTCGCGGCGCAACACTTTGTGGGCGTATGGTAGCGTGGCATGGGTAGCAAGGGGTGTGAACAAGCTGTCGGGCTGTGGGATAAGGGTATCGAACGAATAGTCGTAGTAAAGCTGCAACTGGTGGGCATAGACCTGCCGCATTCGTTTGCCAATATAGAAACGTCCGTAGGTGTCGGTGCGTATAGGCAGGTATCGACCCATGCTGTCACGCTCGAAGGTCTGCATGACATTCAAGTCGCGGACATAGTTGAGGTCCACCGCCTCAGGCACCCGCATGGCATAGCGTTTGACGGCATAAGTGCCGTCGTCCACCACATACATCGTTCCCACAAAGCCGAAGTTGCCCTTGCTCGCCGGCACAAAGGAGAGTTCAATGCAACGTTGCCCATCCAACTCAACGGTGTCAGTGATATAGTACTGGTAGAAGGTGGTGGCCAGAATCGTGGACAGCGGACTGACGAAGCGCACCGACATGAGGGCTATCTCGTTGGAGAAGATATTAATGGTTGGGAACAGCGCGTCCAAATCGTCGTCAAGACCTTCCTGCGAGAGGTTCACATCAACACCGTCCGACCGAGTGGCGGTGGTGAGGGTGCGCATGCTTCCGTTTTTATAGTTCTGTGTGCCCAGACGCTCATGAATTGAGAAGTGCAGGATTTCGGCGTTGTCGAACTCTGCCTGGTCGATATATTTCTCAACAAAGGCAAAGTGCTTCCAAAAGGCATGTGTCTCAAAATCGGGATGGAACTGGTCGAGACACATGTTCAGTTTCTCAAACGTCCTGCGGCTAAACAGCTCATTCGACGTGATGCTGTTCTCCGTCTTATGGTCTATTACGTTCCGCACCAGTTCCACAGCGGGATTGTTGCGCCGACGGTAGCGCTCTCGCTTGCCCTTCTTGGCGGTGACGTTCACCGCTTGCAACGTTGTCACTTCCGGCACCATGGCTACTTTCAGGCGTCGCGAAGTGTGCCCCTTCAGACTCACCGTCTGCGTGCGGTAGCCTACCATCTTGAAGCGCAACAATGTGTCGACAGCCGTCACACTGAGGTCGAACCGACCATTGATATCCGACACCGTGCCACTCTTGGAATTTGCTATAGCTATCTGGACAAACGCCAGCGGCTCGCCCGTGTTCTTATCAACCACCGTACCCGAGATGGGTGTCACCTTGCGCTGCCCCCATACAGCTGACGATAGCAGAACAAGCAGTACACTCACCAATACTCGGTTGAAGGCATGAGGCAAATGGCGGTGAATCGGATGCATTGTTTTTTTTAACTAAAAAGTAAAAACTAAAAGGGCTGCCACTTATGATTGCTTGATTGTCTGATTGCTTGAATGTTCAAACATAGAAGCTGTCACTTATAATTGCTTGATTGTCTGATTGCTTGAATATTCAAATATAGAATTTGAATTTTGAAACCAGCTTAGTCTCTTGCAAGTTTTTGTCGGCACGATGCAATATAGGTATCTAAGCTGCCTTCATGGGGTTTCTCTTGCTTCAACTCTTTAAATAGCGCCAGAGCCTGCTCGTACTTTTTCGCCGCATAGAGTTTTGTGGCTTTGTCGTACTTCTTCTTGAACGCTATTTCTTGGGCATCTGCCGTATTTTCTTGCGGCTTCACCTCGGTGGGCTCTACCGGTTGTACGTCTGCTGCTTTCCCTTCTACCACGGGGTCAGCCACCTGACCGTTTTCTATGGCTGCGGCATTTGACGCTTCTTCAACTGACTGCCGTTCCTTTTTCAAGTCTGTTTTTGACGATGATGCTTTATCTGATCTTTTGGTGGTTTGATTATTATGGGGATTAGGTTGTACTTCTACCGCTGCAGGCTCTATATCTGAGGTTTTCGCATCTATGCTGCTGACACTGTCGGCCGATAGCTCCAACGCAGTGTCGCCGCCATGTTTCCATGGCTGCACGACTGCTGCCAGCACTGCCAGAAGTATCACCGCCAAGGCCACAGCAATGGTCACCCGCTTGCGCGAGGGCTTCTGCTGCGGCGTTGGTTCTACGGTGTGTACCTTGTTCTCGTCGCCACGTAGTGCCTCTACAAGTTCGGGGAATTTGCTTTTCGGATTGGACGTTCCGTCTATCCATTGCAGTGTGCTGACCGAGAAATACAAGTCGCTGTCGGCGGCCTTGTCGGTGAGTTTGAATGGGAAGATGTTCTTTTTGAGCGTGATTCCCGTCGATATTTCCCGCAGCACCCAGTCTGATTTGGCGGCGTCGGCCGATAGCACCAACACGATTGCAGTGCAATTTTTCACCGCCTCGTTTATCGAAGTTATCCAACTTTGACCGCTCGGTATGTTGCGGGGAGCTATCCAGCACTTCATGTCAGTATTGTTCTCAATATAATCCACTATATTGAGTGCTAATTCAGCATCTTCTGTTGCATGGCTTATGAATATACGGTCGCTCATCAGATGTTCTTTTATTGCTTGATTGTGTTAATGCTTGAAGATTGCTTGATTGCTTGAGTGGCTGACGCAGTCAAAACACTCAAAAAATCAAGCAATCAGACAATCAAACATTCATATGCGGTAGCTCATTTTCAATTTTCAACTTCAATTTTTAATTTTACCTTTGACTTACTGGCACATCCTGCATTTGGAGCTCGAGGGGGCCTTCTTTAAGCCTTTTACGGATGCTCTTTGAACGTTTTGTGTTTTTAAAGGTGTTTCCTATCGCCTCAAACAGGTCGTTAAAATAGATTGCCGCCGATATGCCGCCTGCCGTCAGGAACACGATGTTGCCCACGTTCTGCTGCCCCCAGTTGGCATCTTCTCCTGCGTTTTCGCCACCTTTGTTTTGTTGGTAGATATAGCCAGCCGCAGAAATACCCGCAAACAAGAAGAATGGAAGGGCACGCGATATCACGTCGCCCCTCGCCTCCTGCATATAGGTCCCAAGACCAGGCAACAGCAACGATGGCAGCCACGAACCGCCTCGCGCCGTTTCGAAGCCCACCAACGAGATGTCTGAATAGGTCTGGTTGTAGCTTTCTTTCAGTGTCACACTGAATGTGTATATCTTCTTTGTGGGTAGGGACGGTATGCTTACCATCTTCACGCTTCCGTCCTCGTTTAGCTCGGTTCTCGAAGGCTTTTTGTGATAGAAAAACATCCGTTCTATAGTGTCCACATATTTATCCAGTAGGGGTTGGCCCTTGGCCTCGTCGCTGTTGATACGGATGGTTGAAGTGCTCCAGCTGACATCTGTTTCCATGTCGTCTTGTGTGATGACGTATATTCCATTGTCCATCACTGGCTGTATCAGTGGCGATGCAGCCACATTGTCTATCGCCCGCTGTAGCATTTCCTGCCTGGCTTTATTCTGCTGCGCGGCTTTTCGTTGCTGTTCGCCTTGAACCAGTTCTATCTGCCCGCCCGACTCGTTGGTCTTGTTCGTATAGATGCGGAAGTTCATCTTTATCTGCTGGCTGCTTGTCGACTGATGGCTGCGTATGTCTGTGTTAATGATCCGCTCCAATTGTGTACGTATGCTATCGTACTGCTCGGGGCACATGGCCTGAAAGTGCTGAGACTTCTGCCCCAGCTGCGCATAGATGAGTTCTCTGGTATGGCGAACTTTCTCATTCTTGGGATTGATGGTGAGAATGGTGTCACACAATGCAATGGCTGTAGGGTAGTCCATCAGTTCTACGGCTCCCGACAGTCGGTAGCTGTACATCTGCTCCCGCTGCTTGGTGATGCGCTCACGGCACTTGTCCAAGTCCTCGTTCATCGGGGGGTAGTAGTCCCTCATCGAGTCTAATGCTGCATACGCCTGCACGAAACGTTCCGCGTCGGAGAGTTGCAACGCTCGGTTCACCGTCCGCTTTATCACCGCCCGTGCGGTGTCTTTTTTGCGGCTGATAAAGTCGGGCACATCGTCCGTCCTCATGCAACGCATCCACAAGGCATAATCCTGCTTCACGGCTATCTCGAACTTTTCCACCTGTCCGTTCATCGGTATGGTGCCGCTATACGACGACTTTTCTTTGTTGTATATGTAGTTGCTACTACTCAGTTCGGCCAACACGTTGCACGTTCCCTTTGGGGTGAGGGTGTATTCGATAATGTTGCCAAGACCGTCCAACGATTCCATGAAGAGGATGTAGCACCCTTTGTTGTTTCTGCTAAAAAATATCGACTTTTGATAAGAAACGGTGAAATAGTCAATCGTATCATACAGTGTGTCGGCCTGGTCGCCTAAATCACCCAGATTGAAGCCCATGCTGTCGAGCCTGTCAAACGCTTCGCTGAACGACAAGTGCACGAACGACAGCAGCGTTGATGGCGACAAACAGTCACTTTCTGGATTACCATCATTACCACCTTTCTGCCCATAGCATGGAGAGGCACAAAGTCCAAACAGTAACAGCACTAAAGCATAAATTGATATTTCTCGTCTCATATTCAGTTTTTTGGATTTTTGAAAATTGAAAGCTAACCAATTCTCAATTTGATATACTTTGATATGTTGTGCGGCAGCCAACTTTCAACTTTCAATTTTCAACTTTCAATTTATAATGTCAAAGCCGAGATACGGCTGCAGGCATTTGGGCATCGCAATGCCGTCGGGGGTCTGGTTGTTCTCTAGCAGGGCGGCGACGATGCGCGGAAGAGCCAGTGCGCTGCCGTTGAGGGTGTGGGCAAGACGCATCTTGCCGTCGGTGTCCTTGAAGCGGAGCTTCATGCGGTTGGCTTGGAAGGTCTCGAAATTAGATACCGAGGAGACTTCAAGCCACTTCTGCTGTGCCGCACTCCACACCTCGAAGTCGAAGGTCATGGCAGAGGTGAAGCTGATGTCGCCACCACAGAGTTTGAGAATATGGTAGGGCAGTCCCAGCTTGTCAAGCAGTCCACCCACATGTTTCTTCATCTCCTCAAGGGTGTCGTAAGAGCGGTCGGGGTGCTCGATGACGACAATCTCTACCTTGCTGAACTCGTGCAGACGGTTCAGACCACGGACATCCTTGCCGTAGCTGCCCGCTTCGCGGCGGAAACATTCGGAATAGCCCGCATGCTTGATGGGAAACTGGTCAGGGGTGAGGATTACATTGCGGTAGATGTTGGTGATGGGCACTTCGGCAGTGGGTATCATATAGAACCCGTCGAGGGGGATGGCATACATCTGTCCCTCCTTGTCGGGCAACTGGCCAGTGCCAAGGCCAGAAGCTTCGTTGACCATCAACGGAGGCATTATTTCCACAAACCCAGCCTTAGTCGCCTCATCAAGGAAGAAGTCGATAAGGGCGCGTTGCAGACGAGCACCTTTGCCTTTGTAGACAGGGAAGCCTGCACCAGTGATTTTATTGCCCAGTTCGAAGTCGACGATATCGTATTTGGCGCAGAGGTCCCAATGGGGCAAAGCGTCTTCGGGCAGATTGGGCTTGGTGCCAAATTCAGCGACGACAACGTTGTCGGCCTCACTTTTCCCCTTAGGCACAGTGATGTGAGGTGCGTTGGGAAGGGAGATAAGCTTGGCATTGAGGTCGGTATCTACGGCAGTCTGTTGTTCGGAGAGTTCTTTTTCCTGAGTCTTGAGGTCGACGGTGCGAACTTTGAGGGTTTCGGCTTCGTCGCGCTTGCCCTGCTTGAACAGGACGCCAATCTGCTTGGCGATGCTGTTTTGTTCGGCTTTGACGGCGTCGGCTTTTTGCTGTAAGGCTCGACGTTGCTCATCGAGAGAGATGATTTCAGCTATGCGTTCTTCAACGTTTTGGACGTTCTTAATCTTGAGGCGTTCAATGATTTCCTCGGTATGTTCCTTGATATATTGCAGTTGCAGCATAATAGAATAATATTATAGAATTGCAAAATTACAAAAAAAATCCGAATCGCAGGTAAAAATAATTGAGTGAAAAGAATTCGTTATTGCGCTAATTCGTTAATGTGCTAATTCGTTAATCAAAAAGACTAACACATGCATAGAATTTGTTAATTCGTTAATGTGTTAATTCGTTAATCAAAAAGACTAACACATTAACACATTCAAACAACATACTATTTACCGACGCAGAAACGGGAGAATATGGTGCCAAGGACTTCGTCGGTGGTGACTTGTCCAGTGATGGTGCCAAGATGGTGGAGGGCATTGCGCAAGTCGATAGCAACAAGGTCGGCAGGCAAGCGATTGTCGAGGCCTTGCAACACTTCGTCGAGTGATGCTGCCACTTGTCGTAGAGCCTCGTAATGACGGAGATTAGTGAGCATGACGCCATCTGAATTGGGAATACGTCTGCGGACTGCTTTCAAGATATCCTGTTTGAGTTGGTCGACACCTGTTCCAGTCTTGGCAGAGACAGCATTTCCGGGAGGATAGGGTGGCGGAGCCAAATCGGCCTTGTTATGTACAATAAAGATGATTTTCTCTTTTTGAGGAATATCGTCCAAAAGATAGGCGATATCATCAATGGCGTATTCTGTGAACGGAACCGTGGCATCGCGGACAAAGAGGATTACCGTGGCCTTGCGGATGGCTTTGATAGCACGGTCGAAACCGATAGACTCGACCGGGTCGTCACTATCGCGGAGACCGGCAGTGTCGATGAAACGGAAAGTGAGTCCGTCGATGGTGAAGGTCTCTTCAATGGTGTCGCGCGTAGTGCCCGGGATGGGACTGACAATAGCGCGGTCGTCAGCCAAGAGAGCATTGAGAAGGGACGACTTACCCACATTGGGACGACCCACGATAGCCACAGGAACGCCATTTTTGATGGCATTACCAAGTTGGAAGGAGCCGATAAGGCGAGCCACCTCCTGCCGAAGACTGTCGACGAGGTGATGCAACTGCTTCCTGTCTGCAAACTCCACATCCTCTTCGCTGAAATCGAGTTCGAGTTCGAGAAGCGCAGTGAGGTCGACTAATTGCTGACGCATCTGATCCAACAAGTCGGCATAGCCGCCACGAAGCTGGCTGAGTGCCAGCTGGTGGGAAGCAGCATTAGTTGAATCGATTAAATCGGCCACCGCCTCCGCTTGCGAGAGATTCAGTTTGCCATTGAGAAACGCCCTACGGGTAAACTCTCCAGGCTCCGCCAGTCGGGCACCACTGTCAATAAGAGCCTGAAGAATGGCCTGTTGGACATATGAGGAACCATGACAGGATATCTCGACAGTGTCGTCGCCCGTATAGGAATGCGGCGTTGGAAAAACAGTCACCACCACTTCGTCAACCAATTCACCATCCCTACGAAAGTGTGCGAAAGCGGTAGCTGGACGAACGGTAGGCCTCGGTAGGGAGAGGTGATGCGAGGCTATGGCAAAAGCTTCGGGACCCGAGAGCCGAATAACAGCGATACCTCCAATACCAGAAGGCGTGGATATGGCTGCAATAGTGGACATGGTAAGGTCGATATTACGATTCCTGCTGATTGTCGGACTCTTGTTGCATCTCCAATTGTGCATCTGCGAGTTCTAAATCGGGCTCAGCATAGGCAGGCTGGGAGCTGGCGATATAGGCATCGCCAAAGAGTGACTTCATCTCGTCGTCGGTGAGGCCTAGGTCATGCTTCATCTTGTACATGTTGGGATAGCAGATGAAAAGCACTAGTACCATGAGCATGACAACCATGAGCAACGTGGTGTCGGACATGAGGGTGATGAGGATGGACTCAATGACGACGATAGCAAGGGTGCTGTTGTATAGATTTGTGATATAAGAGTGGTAGCCCTTTATCTTGTCATCTAGGTTATCGAGCTGACGCAATGCGGGAGTGGTCTTGCGCACTGTCAGCAGTATCATCACCACGGCAAGGACAGCCAGCACGGTGCCGGCAATAAGCATCCAACGAGCCACCTGTGGCGACTGGTAGGAGATATGGTAGGGCATGAAATGGAAAATGACGGCCAAGAGGATGACGGCTATGGAGCCATACAGCCCCCAATTGGCGGAACGACGGAGTTTCTTGATAAGGACGAGATTGTTCATAGATATGTTGATATTGCTTGATTGTATGATTGTTTGATTGTGTGAGTATTGTAGGATTGCTTGATTGTCTTTGTCTGATTGCTTGACTGTGTGAATATTGTATGATTGCTTGATTGCCTGATTGCTTGACTGTGTGAATATTGTATGATTGCTTGATTGTCTGATTGCTTGATTGTGTGAGTATTTTTATGATTGCTTGATTGCCTGATTGCTTGATTGTATGATTGCTTGATTGTTTGATTGCTTGATTGTGTGAATACCGTATGATTGCTTGATTGTCTGATTGTTTGATTGTTTGAGTAGTTTTGACCGCGCTAGCTAATTTTCAATTTTCAACTTTCAATTTTCAACTTTCAACTCATCTAAGTTATTAATGCAATGCCAGTTTGTCGCGAAGGAATTTTGCCGTGTAGGAGGTGGGATGCTGAGCCAACTGCTCGGGAGTGCCGGCGAAGACTAGGTTGCCGCCTTCGCGACCACCTTCGGGACCGATGTCGATGACCCAGTCGGCAACCTTGATAATATCGTGATGATGCTCGATGACAATGATGGTGTGGCCACGAGATATGAGGCTGTCGAACGACTGGATAAGTTTCTGTATGTCGTGGAAATGCAGACCTGTCGAAGGCTCGTCAAAGATGAAGAGTTTGGGACGGTCAGCGGAGCCTTTGATAAGGTAGGAGGCGAGTTTGACGCGCTGTGCTTCGCCACCACTGAGCGAACTGGAGGACTGACCCAGTTTCAGATAGCCCAGACCCACGTCCTGCAACGGTCGCAGACGGTCGAGGATGGCGGGCTGTCCTTCGAAGAACTCAATGGCCTGGTCGACGGTCATGTCAAGCACCTCGGAGACATTCTTGCCATTGTACAGCACTTCAAGGGTCTCTTCCTTGAAGCGGGTGCCGTGGCACTCCTCGCAGACGAGATGCACATCGGCCATGAACTGCATGCCGACGGTGACGTAGCCTTCACCTTCGCAGACCTCGCAGCGGCCACCCTCGGTGTTGAAGGAGAAGTAGCCGGGCTTGTAGCCACGCGCCTTAGCCAAGGGCTGGTTAGCGTAGAGTTGGCGAATCTCGTCGTACGCCTTCATATAGGTAGCAGGATTGCTGCGGGTGGAACGGCCAATGGGGTTCTGGTCGACCAGCTCTATGCTGCTCAGCCTTGCAATGTCGCCCGTTATGCCGGCACACTTACCCACATAGTCGGTGGCACCCTCGAAACGCTTCTGAAGCACGTCATAAAGCACCTGTTTGACCAGCGAGGTCTTGCCCGAGCCACTGACGCCTGTGACCACGGTAAGTACCCCGAGGGGGAAGTCCACATCGATATTCTTCAAGTTGTTACAATAGGCTCCGTGCACCGTGATGCGGTCACGCCAAGGACGACGCGACGCAGGCACTGGAATAGTCATCTTGCCAAGGAGATACTGCGCGGTGAGCGACTGCTTGGGAGCCTTCTTTACCAGTTGGTCGGGAGTGCCGGCAAAGACCACTTCGCCACCCAGTCGGCCGGCTGCAGGGCCGATGTCGATGATATAGTCGGCAGCGTGCATGATATCCTCGTCGTGCTCGACCACGATGACGGTATTGCCTAGGTCGCGTAACTGCTTTAGGACATGGATGAGCCGCTCGGTATCGCGCGAATGGAGACCGATGGAAGGCTCATCGAGGATATACATACTGCCCACCAACGAACTGCCCAAAGAGGTGGCAAGGTTGATGCGCTGCGACTCACCACCGCTGAGGGTGTTGCTGAGGCGGCTGAGCGAGAGGTAGCCCAGACCTACGTCGAGCAGGTACTTGACACGGTGCTCGAGTTCTATCAACAGTCGGCGCACCACCTGACGTTCATGGTCGTTGAGGGTGGTGCCGTCTGCCCTGCCCTCATCCTGTATATCCTTCAGCCACACAGCAAAATCGGACACTGGCATGGCCAGCAGTTCCGTGATAGAACGACCGCAGACCTTGACGTAAGAGGCATCCTTACGCAGACGGCTGCCACGGCAGTCGGGGCAGGTGGTCTTGCCACGGTAGCGCGACATCATGACGCGGTACTGTATCTTATACGCCTGACTGTCGACCCACTTGAAGAAGCCGTCGATACCTTCCCACGAGCCGCTACCGTGCCATAGTACGTTGCGCTGCTCCTCGGTGAGTTCGCTATAGGGCTTATGGATAGGAAAGTCTAACTTTGGGGAAAGGCGGATAAAGTGGGTCTTCCACTCCGACATCTTCTCTCCACGCCAGCACACGACGGCATCGTCAAAAATGGAGAGCGACTTGTTTGGCACCACCATGTCCTCGTCGATGCCGATGACACTGCCATAGCCTTGGCAGGTGGGGCACGCACCGTAGGGGTTGTTGAAGCTGAAGAAATTGGGGTTGGGTTTCTCAAAAGTGATGCCGTCGGCCTCGAAACGGTTGGAGAACGTTTGTGAACTGACAGTGCCCTGCTGCGCATCCTCGGCATGGATGCAGCAGGTGCCTCGGCCTTCAAAAAAAGCCGTCTGCACCGACTCGGAGACGCGCGCCAGCTGGTCATCGTCGCCTGGCTTCACCTGCACGCGGTCCACCAACAGCATCGTCTCCCCTTCCTCACTAGGAGTGGCGAGATAGTCTTCGATGCGGACGATGGTACCCTTGACCGAAATGCGCATGAAACCTTCTTGATGCAACATCTCCAGCTGTGGGCGGAGCGGATGCTCGGCATCATAGGTGAGCGGGGCATAAATCATGACGCGGGTCTCAGCGGGGAAGGAATAAATATGGTCGACCACGTCGCTGACGGAATGGCGTTTCACCTCAACGCCCGAAATGGGTGAGAAGGTGCGTCCGATGCGGGCGTACATCAGCTTCAAGTACTCATACAGCTCGGTCGAAGTGCCCACCGTGGAGCGGGGGTTGCTCGTGTTGACCTTCTGTTCGATGGCGACAGCAGGGGCAATATTCTCAATCAAGTCTACCTCGGGCTTTGCCATGCGACCGAGAAACTGGCGGGCGTAGCTCGACAAACTCTCCACATAACGACGCTGACCCTCGGCATAGAGGGTGTCGAACGCCAAGCTGGACTTGCCCGAACCGCTAAGCCCCGTGATGACAACCAGCTTGCCCTGCGGGATGTCAACAGAGATGTTTTTCAAATTGTTTACTCGCGCACCGTGTATTCTTATCATGATATGTCCGTTGATACGTTGATATGTTGAAAGTTGAAAGTTGAAAATTGAAAATTGAAAATTGAAATTTGAAATTTTGCTGCCGCACCCGGATAACTTTCAACTTTCAATTTTCAATTTTCAATTCAAAAAGGCATGAATCCAAGTCCGATATTCACTATCATCAGCTGTGCCATCCAAAGGTCGGCATTCATCTGTCGCATGGGGTTGGTCTCCGCGTATCGTATACGTTCTTCGGGGGTGATAATCACTCCCTGATAGTCGTATCGGAACGGGTTGGCAATGGTGAACGAATACCGTACACCGATGTTAAGGAGAACCTTATTAGCAATCATATAGTTGCGGCCCGCCTCGACCTGTAGGCCGAAACGATAGTAGGTCGAATCAGCCAGCCAGTTTCTCAACACATTGTCAGCCTGCGGCGTGAGGCCTACCCTGCTCGCATACGCGCCAGCACCTAGAAAGGGACCCAGCGGAGCATAAGTGCCACCTATATACCAACGATAGGAGAGTGCCGCACTCAGTATACGCGTGTCGTAAAGGTGAGCAGACTGCGGACTATAGGCAGAGCTTACTGTATAGCCATTGCTGACATAGAAACTGGTCTTGTTGTAATCGACCCCCAGAGCCAGCGACTGTCGCGGAGCTGTCACAAATTCCAATGCGACACCGGGGCGCAGGTCGATATTCCGCTCTGGATAACGTTCAAAGATTTTGTTGAGTATAGGGAAGCCCATCCCCATCTGGGCAGTGATCGCCAGCCTACGACCTAGAAACCCCGGCGTGGATGAGGCAAAGGCAGCGTGATAGGTGGAATAGATGTCATTGGTCACCAAACCCTTGCTATCAGTCAAAGTGTACTGCTTTGACTGATCCTTCATAATGCGTGCCTTACGGGTATCTATCAACAGGTTGCGTGTAACGACATTCTCCCTATTGGCGAAAAACTCATACACAAAGAATGGGAAGGACGGCACCAAAAGGGCACCCAGCACTACCCCATAGAACGACCCGAGGGGATTGTATTCGCTGTTTACCACCATATTGAGGCTCAACTTATCGGCATCGTAGCGTTGGTTCAAGTCGTTCATCATGGGCTGGGTGGAGAGGGTCAGCGGCACGTTGCCCTTGCTCTGCCAAAACTCATTGGCCCACTCGTTGATAGCCACAAAGTCGTTATAGAACTCCGCGTCGGTATGGTTGCGCATGGTTGGGTCGGAGAAATCAACCACCGGCATCCCTGCCGCTTTGGCCGCCTCGCGCACCTTACCCACCAGTGCCTGCTCCATGCGGTCGCTCTTGCGGTACTTGACGTTCGATTCCTTGTTGTTTTCGATAACGATATACTGCGGAGCGTACAGGAAAGTGGCCTGTGCACGTCGGTCGGAAGTGTCAGCCACGACAGGCGCATCCAAACTACTGTCCATAAAGCGTCGGAAATCGCCATTCTTACTCATAAAGTCGGTAAAGGCATAGCGCGACTGGTCGCCGATATGGCTCTGCTGCTGTTTCTGACGGATGCGGGCATACTTCTGGTTGGCTGTCGACGACTCCTGCCCGCCCGCCGTCTGCACAGTGGTGGCAGTGTCGTATGTGGAGGCAAACGAGGCTCTCGACAGGCTGTGCTTGTCGCGCAATGCCACCATCAGGTCACGTCCCATCGCCTCCAGCTGTGGGTCGCCGGGGTGTGCCTGCATCGTCTTCCACACCTCGCGCATCGCCAACAGCGTGGCTTCCTCGGCTGTGAGCTTGCGGAAGAGATAGTAGAGCTGCTGTATCTCGCCCTCATATCTCTTATAGTCACCCACGATGGTATTGGTGTTGTAGTAGGTCTTGTACATGGCTATGCCATAGAGGGCCTGCGCCTTCGACCGTGCCAAAAAGGCATTGTCCGGAAATTGCCGTTCTAGCACATAGCAGTCGTAAAACGCCCGCGTGTAGTGGGCATAGATGAGGTTCTGCCTGATACATTCGAAGCGTGCCAGCGTACGCAGCTGCGCAAACTCCTCTGGGGTGGCGACCACATACTGCCTGCCCCCCTCGTAATGCGAGAGGATGTCGCCCGTGCGGGCTCTACGCTTCTTGATATTGGGGTGGGTACTCAGGCTGTCGGGGTAGTCTTCGCGCGACTGGATGGCAGCCACCTCTTCCAGAAAGTAATGACTAGGCAGATGGTAATAAGGGGTGTTGAAATAGGTGGTGTCGAACGGCACCTCGTCAAACGGCAGCATAGCATACTGCAGCACGTCGAAGACACCGTCGGTCACCCGCTTGTCATAGGCACTGCCGATATAGAACAGGCGCAGTCCCAAGCTGTCTGCCTCGTTCTCCATCTCGCGCGAACGGTTGTGATACCGCAGGAAGTCCGCCATCTGTTCCGCCTCGTCGTCGCTGGTCTTGATGCGGCGCGTCAGCACCTCCATATTGTGCTTGCGGTAGTAATGCACTATCTCATGGCTGATGACGTATGCCAGTTGCGACTCGTTCTCCACCTGTGCCAGCAGCCCCGTGGTGACAAATATCATACCCTGCCCTGTGGCGAAGGCGTTCACCGACGAGCTCTTCACCGTGTAGAACCGCAACTCGCCACGCAGCTCGGGGTAGTCCTTGAGCAGCGTGTCGGCAATACGTTCCACCATCCGCGTGATAGGGTCGCCATACAGTATGCGCCCATTGCTCATCAGGCGGTTGATATGATACGATGCCTCCAGCACACGGTCGCGATTGGCGAGTTTCCCATCGTTGTAGTCGCGCACCCGCTGTTTGTCCTCGCCATACAGTTCACCCAATCCTTTCCGCAAGTCGGCAGGGATAGGCCCTTCCGATTTGATGCCGGCAAAATCATTCAAGTCGTATCGCTGCTGGGCAATACCCGGCAATGTAACAGCGGAAACTAAAAGGTAAAAACTAAAAACTAAAAAACTCTGTATCTTCATTACTGCTTGATTGTGTGAAAGTGAAAGGTGAAAATTGAAAATTGAAAATTTGGCTGCCGCGTTTTTTCACTTTTCAATTTTCACTTTTCAAAAATTGACATGCACGAGAGCTGATTTTTTGTGGAACGAATAGATACCGACATACTTCCCCGGAGCCTGACGCGTAAAATTGTCCATCAGCGACCCTTTGTCCTTCGACACAGGCACCTGCTTCGCCACCGTGCCTTGGCGGTCAATGCCATAAATCACAAAAGCGTGGGCACGGCTGCCCAGCATTATCTTCGACTCCGCCGCAGCAATATCATAGGTTGCCGGTGTCTTCGTCGGCTCAGGCAGCATCACATACACATTGTCGCCCTCTGCCAGCATGGGTGCGTCGCCATAGCAGGGTATGTCGGCCGACTGACCCGTGCGCTCACTGTTGACCGTGCGGAAAGGTCTGTGCCAAACAATCCTACCCGTGGTGTCCACCGCCACTGCCAGCGACCCCGTCGTGAAATAGTCGTGCACGTCGGGAGCCTTGGTCGAACGGGTGGTCACCTTCCACACTCTCTGCAGCAGCAACACGCCGCCATAGTTCGTCCCCACACAATTCGCTATTACCAGCGCATCCACCATGCCCACCTTATTCTCCTTCTTCGTGCTCTTGTTGCCGAACACGTTCAGCTCGTCGCTAGTGAAACGCACCGTCGTCGCCCTCACATCGCCAGTATTGATATCAAGAGACAATCCCACCATCTGGTCGAAACAGTCAGTCTTCTTCGGCGACTCCGGCGTGCGGATATAACCCGCCGCAACTGCATATAGTGTCGACGGTGACTCACCGTTGCCAACTATATTCAACAGAGCCAAACGGTGCACCTCCCCCACTGCCACACGGCCCGTCGCGCTCTTCTCGTCATCCACGTCCAGCACATGCACCGCCACAATGGTCTCATGGCTCGTCTTGTCGTAGCGCGAACCGAACAGATACACCACCCCCTCGTCGCTCACCCGTATGTCGCTCACCTCGTTAGCCTCGAAGCGTTTCTCCCACAGCTGCTCCAACTTCTCATCCAACAGCAGCTGCCTATGCACCATCTCCTTCGACACCGAGTTCACAAACACATCCTCCATGGCATAGAACAGTCCGTTGTCCGACTTAGCATCCCAATGGTAAGCCGCATAGTCCTTCCCCGGCATATTTGTCGACATCTTCTCGCAACTCTCCAGCGTCATGCTCCGCGGGTCTATCACGGCACGACGATATTGAGCCTCAAACCGATTCCGTATCAGCAGATACACCTTGCCCTCCACATAGTTGGCAAACACCAGCTCATCCAAGCGCGTGTCGGGCAGCGATACCTGCCGCAACACCTTCATATTCGTATCCACTGCCACCACCTGCAAACCCCACGGTATGCAGGCACCCAGTATGCCACGGGTCTCGCATGTGACAATAATCAGTTCGCCACCCTGCTCGGTAATAATGTGACTGTAGTGCGACATCATGTAGTCGTAGCCTTTGTTCACCTCGCCGAAATGGAATGTCGGCATATTCGGCTGTGCCATTGCGCCAACAGCCAGCACCGCCGCAACCAGAAAAGATAATAATTGTTTCATGTTGTACATTGATATTTGATACGTCTTTTAAAGTAAAATGTTTGATTGTTTGATTGCTTGAATGTTTGAGTCTTTTATGACTGTTTGATTGTCTGAGTGTTTTTAGGCAACCTCTAAAAATAGCCCGTCAGGGCTTTTCGTTCAATAGCAACGCGTTGATTAACAATATCTCTTTCCCGTAGGGAATTTCGTTTAATCCCTTTTTTAGAACCCACCTCAAGCCATTCAAGCAATCAAACAATCAAGCATTCAAGCAATTTTAAAAACTCATTCCTATCCCAACCATGACCGACAGGGGCTTCAATCCCGAATCCACCACATAGTAGCCACTCCCCTCACCTATCGGCTTATAATTTTCCCAATCCGAATTAAAAGTGCCCCAATCCGCTAGTCCGTACACACCCTGTAGCGACACATAATAGTCCTCAGAAAAGGAGTAGCGCACCATTGCCATCAGGCCGATGGCGTTCTGCACATTGAAGATGTTCACCCTTCCGCCGTCGCCGACTGACATACGGGACTCTTCCGACACTCCGACGCAGGCCGTCAGACTCTCGTCAAAGTGCCAACCTACATAGCAGCTTAGCACCGCTCCCAACGTCCTTCTGCTGTCAGCCAGTGCCTCATTTTCAAACGTCACGTGGTATTGCTCCACACCGTAATTGCCCATCAGTTGGTAGCCTAACACAAAGTGGTCACTTGGATACTCACTCCACCAACCGACACCCAGAATGGGATTATACAGCCGCGACCTGTAGCTTTCAGGCTCCACTGCCATATATTCATAATTCCGTTCGTTCAGATGTGTAAAACTACGCCCAAACATGGTGTGCGTACCCATATAGACTCCCAGTCCGCTGTTATTACCATAGGTTCTGGGGCCTACCTGTCCCATCGCGATAGGCGCTAACACCGTCAGCACCACTACCAACAGAAAATACTTCTTCATAAGATTGCTTGATTGCCTGAGTGCATGAATGTACGAATGCCTGAACTCTTGCTTGAATGCTTGAATGCTTGAATGTGTTAATGTTTGAGTAAAAAAAACTCAAACAATCAAGCATTCACACAATCAAGCATTCAAGCAATCAGGCATTCTACTTCTTAGTTCTTACGGTTCCTGCAGCTTGCCATCCGAGCCAAGGACCTCGACAATCTTATGGATGTACATCCTCTTGATGCGCTCGCGGGCAGGCTTCAGATACTGACGGGGGTCGAAATGGTCGGGATGCTCCGTCATATACTGACGGATGGCGGCAGTCATGGCCAGACGGCTGTCGCTGTCGATGTTAATCTTACACACCGCGCTCTTGGCAGCCTTGCGCAGCTGCTCCTCGGGGATGCCTACGGCAGCCTTGAGGGCACCACCGTTGGAATTGATTATATCCACCTCTTCCTGCGGCACCGAGCTCGAGCCGTGCAGCACAATGGGGAATCCGGGAAGTTTCTTCTCGATAGCCTCCAGCACGTCGAATGCCAGGGGAGGAGGCACCAGACGACCCGTCTGCGGGTCCACCTTGCACTGCTCGGGTTTGAACTTGTAAGCACCGTGGCTGGTGCCGATGCTGATGGCCAACGAGTCGCAACCCGTGCGGGTGGCAAAGTCAATCACCTCTTCGGGCTTGGTGTAGTGGCTCACCTCCGAGGCAACCTCGTCCTCTACGCCGGCCAGCACGCCGAGCTCGCACTCGACGGTCACGTCGTACTTATGGGCATACTCCACAACCTGACGAGAGATTCTGATATTCTCCTCATACGGCAGTGCGCTGCCATCGTACATCACGCTGCTGAAACCCATGTCGATACAGCTTTTGCAAGTCTCAAAACTGTCGCCGTGGTCGAGGTGCAGCACAATCTCAGGATGGGCGCAGCCCAGCTCCTTGGCATACTCCACGGCACCCTCGGCCATATAGCGTAGGAGGGTCTGGTTGGCATAGTCACGGGCACCCTTCGACACCTGCAGAATCACCGGGCTCTTGGTCTCCACAGCGGCCTGGATGATGGCCTGCATCTGCTCCATATTGTTAAAGTTAAAGGCGGGAATGGCATAGCCCCCGTTTACAGCTTTGGCGAACATCTCACGAGTGTTCACCAGTCCAATTTTCTTATAGTCTACCATGGTATATGTATTTTAAAATAATTTGCAAAATTACATATTTTTTCCGACATACACAAAAATATTTTGCCACGCCCACCAATACAGGACTATACAGACACTCATCGCCAGCAATCACACCCCCACTAGCAACAGAAAACAACAACAACCTTGGACTAGCCGATGCGTCTGTCGGACATTAGACACAGGCAACCCCTAAAAATAGCCCGTCAGGGCTTTTCGCCCAATAATAAGAGACAACCTAAAAATAGCCCGCTAGGGCTTTTCGCTCAATAGAAAAAACGCGTTGATTGTCAATATTTATTTCCCGTAGGGAATTCCGTTCAATAGAAAAAAACGCGTTGATTGTCAATATTTATTTCCCGTAGGGAATTTCGTTTAATCCTATTTTTAGCCCCAACCATTATTCAGGCATTCACACATTCGAGCAATCAAGCAATCCTTTCCCTTCGGCACGGCTCCCACAGCCCTATATTTAGCCTTTATAAATCTATAAATTAAACATATACAAGCATCATTTCACCCATCCTGAAACTTTTGTGCTCCTTTTACAGTTATTCTATACTTATACCTTATTTATACTTTATTTATACCTTATTTATACTATTCTAGAATAGTATAAATAAGGTATAAATAAAGTATAAATAAGGTATAAGTATAGAATAAGTGAGGAAGCAACGAGAAAGGTTGGGTGGATTTTGGTGAGTGTCTGAAAGAGAACAGAACAAGATAGCGGAATGGCCGATTCGAAGGAATTGGTGCTGCATGTTTTATTCTTATTGCAATTAATTCGAAAAAAATGTGTACCTTTGCACCGACGTTTCAGAACAAATGCAACGCCTAGCATGTATTATAACACATTAAATACCAATATTTTACCCCCCCATCACGAATCACCTTTATCGTGGTGCGGTAGTTTTTTCACACAACACTTTGCGGCAACACACAACCGTCCCGCTCGGCAACTGACTGCGGGATGAGGTCTTCTACGATTTTTTTTAATCGAAATAATATTCATTAAAACATTAACAATCATGAGAGAAAGAATCAAAAAGGGGTACAACGCCCCGATGGTAGAACTGATTGAGGCCCGCGTCGAAAAAGGGTTTCAAACAAGCGGCGCAGCCACAGAGCCACAGCCCGCAGGCTCGACAGAAGGGCTGACAGCAGGTGCTAACAGCTATGGCGGCAGCGATTTCGACTAGTTATTAACCCTAAAGTACTAAGAACAATGAAGAAGAATCTAGTATTTTTATTTGAGCTAGTCGCATTGGTGGGACTAGTGAGTCTCACCTCCTGCAAAAAGGAGAAGTTGGGCAACGGCACGCAGTTTCGTGCCACGATGGAGAATTGCACCTCACAGAACGGCAAGACCGTGCTGAACGGCACCGCCCTCGAATGGGAGAGCGGCGACCAGATTGCCATCTACGGCACTGCCGGTGGCGGCATCTATAGTGCCACGCCCCAAAGTCCCGCCACGATGGCGGTGTTCGACAACGTGAGTGGTGAGAGTGGCAACGCTCCCTTCCGCGCCTTATATCCCACCACGCTGACCACCGACGGCGCGAACATCAGCCTGCCTAAGACACAGACCTACATCGAAGGGTCCATCAACGAGTTCCCGATGTATGCCGAAAGCAACAGCAACGAGCTTACATTCAAGAACCTCTGCGGTGTGCTAAAACTGCACCTGACAAAGGCCAGCACCAGCATCAGCAGTATTGCCGTCACGGCCGCCAGCCCGATTAACGGCACGTTCAGCGTGGACTACAACAGCGGCAACCCCGAACTGGACTATGTGTCGGGCGGCACGAACACCACCAAACTGACCTGCTCCACGGCTCAGAGCATCGCCGACGGCAAGGATTTCTACATCTACCTGCCCGAGGGTAGCTACACGGGGCTTGAGATTGTGCTGAACACCAACGAGGGCGGCTATTGCGTAAAGACCTCCAACCGTGCTATCATCGTCACCCGCAGCCGCTACACCCTTATCACATTGGGCAGCGACGACCTTACCTTCACCACTCCGCAGTCGCTGACGGGACTCTTCTCAGTCAGTGCCACCCAGCAGGTGTGCTTCGCCAAGGGCAACTTGCAGTATCGTGCCAGCACAGGCTCGTGGCGTTTTGCCGAGAATCAATGGGATTATGTTGGAACACAGACTGCTGATGGTGGTGGGTACTATGGAGGATTCGTAAGCGGCAGCGACAACAACAACATTTCTGACACGTACAACGGATGGATAGACCTGTTCGGATGGGGTACGGGCAACAACCCCACTCTCACGACCATGGGCTACGACTATTACGACGACTACAGCACCTTTACGGACTGGGGCACTGCCATCAGCGGTGGCAGTAATGCCTCCAACCCATGGCGGACACTCTCAAGGGATGAGTGGTATTACCTGTACAGATCCCGCACAGGCGCAACAACCAAGCGTGGTGTCGGCAGGGTGAACGGTGTTTTTGGCGCAATTTTCCTACCTGACAGTTGGACAGCACCGGCAGGTGTTCCGTTCACGTCAGGCTACAACGCGCTGAACGTTTATAATAGCGAGGATTGGGCAGCTATGGAGGCGGCGGGCGCATTGTTCTTGCCTGCAGCCGGCTATAGAGGATTGACCACAGTAGAGTATGCCGGCCATTGGGGCTTCTATTGGGAATCCACACAAGCGGATAATGGCACACAAGCACGTTATTTGAGCGTAAAAACCTCCCTTACTGCGGCAGGCACAGTAAGTGCGACTGGTACAACCGACCCCTGGTTTGGATACTCAGTGCGTCTAGCGCGAAATAATTAATCAAACGCTGTTGCGGGCGGGAATGCCTGTACTCAATAATGGGAATCCCTGCACTAGGTGCAGGGATTCCTCTTTTTGGGGGCTAGCACACGTAGAACTTCATATTGTAACCTTATTGCGCTGACGAACTCCGCAGTTCCGAACAGCCGGTTTCGGATTGCAAAATTACAAAGTTGTTTTCCTATCTCAAAAAAGCTGCCAATTTGTAATAAACCAGACACCACATATTTCTATAATGTGTGGTCTTTATGACAAGAAAAGTTTAATCCTATTTTTAGCCCCAACCATTATTCAGGCATTCACACATTCGAGCAATCAAGCAATCCTTTCCCTTCGGCACGGCTCCCACAGCCCTATATTTAGCCTTTATAAATCTATAAATTAAACATATACAAGCATCATTTCACCCATCCTGAAACTTTTGTGCCCCTTTTACAGTTATTCTATACTTATACCTTAGTTATACTTTAGTTATACCTTAGTTATACTATTCTATAATAGTATAACTAAGGTATAAGTATAGAATAAGTGAGGAAGCAACGAGCATATTTGGAGAGCCCTTGGCGGTCGGAAATTAATGCGGATTGTTTCAGCGAGACATACCCCCCGCCTTGCGGCGTACCCCTTTGGGAACATACCCCGGCCTTACGGCCACCCCTTTAAAAAGGGGACGTGGGCGGTGGCCGTCCGATTGCATCTATGTTTGTACGCAGTGTGGTGCGTCAACCGTCCCTTATTGCTAATCAACGCTTTTCTTCTGAACGACAAGCCTTGACGGGCTATTATTAGGGGTTGCGTGATAAAAAAAGCCCTGCCAGAGGTGGCTCTGGCTGGGTCTTGGGGAGATGGATGTGTTCTATTGCACGACAACTTTTCTGGCGGGTCGGTCGGCTATCTGCACCATGTAGATGCCTGCGGCGGGCAGTCGGAGGGTGCAGGTGCCGTGGCAGGTGGTTTCGGCGATGAGCCTTCCACCGGTGTCGAAGATGCGGATGCGGTCGCCGGTGCAGCCCTCGACGGTGATGCCTCCATCAATTGTGCGGACTGCCACTTGCGGGGTTTCGGCTGTCGGAACGCCGGTGCAGTCCTCTTCGATGTTGTTGAAATAGCTCCAG
>CAMZFW010000013.1 GCA_947306225.1 uncultured Bacteroidales bacterium | reverse complement strand
CGAAACGGACTGCAAAATTACAACTATTTTTCGAACTGACAAACTTTTTTTGCAACTTTTTTATCAAATCACTGATTATCATTATATTATTTTGTAAATATTTCAACACCCCCACCCTACCCCACATCACATCCCTCAAACACCTCCAAGCAACACCCCCCTTCCTTCCCCACTTATCCTATAGTTATACTATATTTATACCATATTTATACCTTATTTATACTATTCTAGAATAGTATAAATAAGGTATAAATATGGTATAAATATAGTATAAGTAACGGATAACTCTGGGAGAAACCCAAAGCGACCTATTGAACTATGCCTTCAGCATGCAGAGCCATACGCCACCCTGACTGAGGTAAATATCCACTAATAAGGACACAAATTAGCATGAATCTGCCACGAATTATTCATGAATGACTTGATTGCAAACTTGTGATAATTTGTGTACAATAAAATAATTTTCATGCGTGAACATAACAATCAAAAATAATTCGCTCTAATATAACATATGACTGATTTTCTCCTACATTCACAAATGTCGCGTCCCTTCGTGACGCTGAGTAGTAGGGTTATACCTGACCCCACACTGCGCGGATAAGGGGTTGCTCCCTTCGGTCGCGACCCCATCAGCTTAGTGTGGGGTTAATAGGATAATGTGCCTTCAGCACATTGTTGTGCCACAAAAAGTATCAATCTGTCAGATGCCACGCATAATGATAGGATTATGGCCTGTAGGGAAAGAATCTTCCAGCGCTCAAATGGTGCAGATTGAAAACCCTCACCAGTGCTTGCGGCGTTCTCTTTGTGGTATCGTTAACTAGCGACAGACGTGCCGACGGCACGAAATCCTATTAACCCCACACTAAACGCCCCTAGGCGCGCAGTGTGGGGTGCCGTGACTCTGCAAATCAGCGTGCCGTCGGCACGCTACTACTTGTCTCTATTGTAAAAGTAGCGTGCTTCCAGCACATTGTTGCGCAACGAAAAGTAGACATGAAATGGCAGGAATCCCGATTGGCAATAGGGAAGTTTTTCAAAAAGTTCCGATTGCCAACAGGGAAGTTTTTTCGAAATCTCCGATTGACATTCGGAAATTATTCGTATATTTGCAGAACAAACAGCACTACCCATGATAACGAAAGATGCTTTATTACAGATAATTCACGAGCAGCAAGACATCAAATACGACAATATTGTTCCGAGAAAAATCGAGAAAAATCTATTGTCGGCACCCGAAGTGCTCGTGATTACCGGTGTACGTCGCTGTGGAAAATCCACATTGCTACGACAAATCCAGCAACAGCGCGAGGAGAAAGACTTCTACATCAATTTCGACGATGAAAGGTTGCTTAACTTTACGGTGGAGGACTTCCAAACGCTTAACGAGATATTCTACACTGAGTTTGGAGAGCAACACACCTACTATTTTGATGAAATACAAAACATCAAAGGGTGGGAACGCATTGTAGACAGGCTGTACACAACCGGCAACAAGGTGTTTGTCACGGGCAGCAATGCCAATTTACTAAGCCGTGAGTTGGGAACGCTGCTTACTGGCAGACATGTGACGCACGAACTATATCCATTCTCGTTTGCAGAATTTATGGAATATCGTGGCTATACCTATAGCCAACGAGACATGCATACCACAGTGGGTCGTACAAGACTGAATAGTTATTTTATGGAATATCTCACAAATGGTGGATTTCCTCAATATCTGAATAATGGTGCTGCCGCGTTCCTTAAGTCGCTATATACTGACATCGTGTTTCGTGATGTGATTGTACGCAATAAAATAAGTTCCGAGACAGCATTGCGCGAAATGATATATTATTTGGCAAGCAATGTCACCCATCCGTTCACATACAGTTCGATTGCCAAGAACATAGGAATAAAGAGTATGGACACTGTGTCGGGATGGATATCCTGCCTTGAACAGACATATCTAATACATAGCCTGAATAAGTACGACCACAAGGTTGGCGTACAATTGCGCAGTCCGAAAAAGCTATACTTTATCGACAATGCATTGGCTGGGCAGGTAGGCTTCAATCTCGGTAAAAATCGTAGGTTGTGGCTTGAGAATGCTGTCGCTATCGAACTGCAACGACGTGGTGCCGAGTGCTACTATCATAATAATGGAAGCGAATGCGACTTTGTCGTACGTGAAGGTGGGAAGGTATCACAAGTGCTACAAGTGACAACTGCTATTGACGATGAGCAGACGCGCAAACGAGAGATAGCAGGGCTTATCGCCGCAATGGATGCCTATGAAATAGAGAACGGTACCATTGTCACCCTAGACACCAATGAGACTATCGACGTGACACCGCATCGCCACATCAGAGCACTTCCCTGCTGGCAATGGATGCTCGAAAATGAATGAAATAGGAGAACTGTAAAAGTTTGTAGAAAAAGAAGCAATACATTGCATCATGTCGGAAAAAAGTTCGTATCTTTGCAGTCGGAAAAGCCATTCTTGCAACTGCCAATTTAACAATAAATATTTTTAGATATGAAACGACAACATGCAATACTGACACTTATCGTGGCTGCGATGGCCGTGCTGACTGCAGGTTGCCAAAAGGACAAAGAGTCCGTCACACTGGTTGCCGAAATACAAGAAACACTGAGCAGCAACGGGAAAGCTTATATAGATGAACACACCCCTTGCTGGCATAACGGCGACGAGGTGTTTATCAACAACGCGGCCTACCCCGTCAAATCAGCATCGGGCACTTTGGCACAGATTGAAAACGTGGCGTCTGCCAATACCTACCAAGCCATCTTTCCCGCCAGAATAGTGGCCGAGAGCAGCCCAAGCAGTGGTAACAGCATTGAAGTGTCCCTCCCCTCAATGCAGACCTACCGAATTGCTGACGGTCGCCAGCAACTGGATTTGCCAATGGGAGCCAGTCTGACCAGCGGCAACACACTGCGGTTCTACAACCTTTGCTCCGTTGTGCGAGTGACAGTCCACAACCAATTGAACCATGAGCTTTCGCTGGGCGGTATAAGACTCAAAGCCAGGAATGCAAAACTTAGCGGGTCGGGCGCTGCAACAATCAGCAGAAACGCGTTCGACAGCATCAGCATGTCCAAGAAAGCACAAAACTACGTGAGACTGGACTTTACCACCGACTGCCCTGCTACGGTGGAGGCACAAGGTACAGGCTCCTTCGACATCGTGGTGCCACCATTCACTCCCGACGATGTGACACTCACGCTCTACACTCCCGACGGATATATGTGCGAAGTGGTGAAGGAAGGGATGTCATTGGTCCAGAACTCCATTGCCTCGGTGACGCTGGATGTAACGTCGCTGACCGAACCCCCTGCCGAATTGATAAGCGGTCCGTCCTTTAATGCCGCCATCCCTAAGCGCAAAAATGTCTCAACAGTGGTGTTTGAATACAACAGCCCCGTCACATCTGGCACCCTGCTCTCCACCCCAGACTCCCCTGTCCCCATCTATGGCAATCTTGATGGAACTACATGGAGGGTCTCAACAAGGGCCAGCCAGATTCAAGCAAATCCGGATTGCTCTCACATGTTTGAGTCTGCCTATGGTTTTTATTATCCGTATAGACATGAACGTGCATATTATGAAGATCTCAATTTGAAAAGAATCAATTACGGTGACAGATTCCGCACTGATAATGTAACTGATATGAGCCACATGTTTGAGGGAAGCGGGGAATTGACGATTATAAGACTTTCAAACTTCAACACCTCGAATGTGACAAACATGAGAGATATGTTTTACGAGTGTTTTGGCCTACAGATTATATATGCCCCCAATTTCAACACCGAGAAGGTGACGGATATGAGTGGTATGTTTTGGATGTGTATAAACCTAAAGAGATTGAACCTCTCTCATTTTGACATGAGTGGCGTATCCTATAAACAATACATGTGCAGTGGCCTTTCCACCGAATCCGAAGCCTGTACCATCACCTGCCCAACGGCAGTGCGGAGAGCCTTGGAAAACGGGACAGACCTGCCCACTTCCGGGGTTGTCTTCACATGGGTGACACCGACATCGAAGTAAATTGAGGTATTAGCATTTTTGTGTATAAAAAGTACATGGCGATGGTTTGTTTGGTGTTTTTTCCGTATGCGGCACTTTTCTGAAACAGGAGTGAGGGGCAGAAGGGCGCATGGATTATCGGACTTTCGGAGTGTCCAAATATCTTATGTCGGGAAAAATGTGTATATTTGCAATCGGAATGGAACCCATCGTAGGTGACCATATATGTATAATTCACTAACTTAAAAGAAAAATGAATCGTAACAACAAGGTTATTTGGGGAACGGCGCTGGTGCTTTGCGGCATTGCGTGGATTGTGTGTATTTGTCTTCACATCAATGTGCTATTTGATGGCTGGTGGACGATGTTTATCATCATACCCTCGCTCTGCGGCCTGTTGGGGCATAGTGATAAGACGGGTCCGGCAATAGGGTTGGGCGTGGGCGTGCTGCTGCTGCTTGCCGAGCAAGATGTCATCGACTGGGAGATGTTTTGGAAGATAGGCCTCGCCGTGCTGGTCATCGCGCTGGGCCTGGGCATGATATTTGGCAATCCGGTATCGAAGATGGCATCAAAAAGGAGGAAGGAGGGCAACAGCACACCCCTTGAGACTGTCAACCGCGACGGGAAAAACATCCGTGTAGTGAACGCTTCGTTCGGCGAACAGAACCTAAGTTTTGGCGGGGAGGTGTTCGAAGGTGCCGACGTGACGGCTTCGTTTGCATCGGTGCAGCTTGACCTGCGCGGTGCAACCATCAACGAGGATGTGGAACTGAAGGTGGACTGCAAGTTTGCCGGCCTAGCCATCTACGCTCCTAACGACCTGATGGTCAAGGTGACGGCTAACGCTACTTTTGGCGGAGTGGACGACAAACGGCGGGTGATACTCTCTAATCAGACGCATACGTTGTATATCTCAGGACAGTGTGTGTTCTCAGGAATAGAGATTAAGTAAAAAAGGATGTTCTGACTAGCGGATACTCTGGCTTGTGGTTTTTCAGATGTTCTGAATACCTGAACATCTGATTATTCAAGAATCACATTTGTCAATTCACAAATCTCTATTCACAATAATTCATGCCACTGGTCATTATATCAAAGAGTATCTCAAAATTGGATTATTAAAAACACCAAAATAAAATTGAATTATGGGAGCCGTATTTGTTGTTATGCTTTTGCTCGCTGGATTGGCGTGGTTCATGAGTGCAAGAGACCGAAAACACGAAATCGATATGGAGCTTGCCAAGCACGGGATGACCCGCGAGTCGGCAAAGAGGGGTGCTTCGCCTAAGCGCAATACTAAGAAAGAGTCTAAAAAAGATATATTAAAAAGTTCTTCAAGTGGGTCTATTCATAACATCACAAACCCCAAAGGCTCAGAATATAAGATATATGGAGCAGGCAACAATATGCTCTGCACAGTGAGAGCTAAAGGCAAACTAGTAGGTTGGGGCGACGACTTCTTCCTGATGGATAATAATGGGAAGATCACCACATACAATTGCGAAGGTGACAGCTTAGGCTCGGTGAAGTACAACCCTAATAAGGAATACATTGGCAGCATCCGTAAGAAAGGGTTCACTTTGGTTAGTTCCAAGAACGAGAAACGAAAGAAACGCTATGACAGTAGCTGCGCTAGGGAATACGACTAAACCTTATCAACGGCTTACCTCAATGAGCCCAAGTCGTCCTAATAAACGATTGGGGTTAAAGATTCTCATCGTTTGAGGTGGTAGACCACTTCGGTGGCGTTGCCGCAGCAGTCGGTGAGGAATATGTTAAGGGTTAATGTCTTGGTGCTTTTGGACACTTGACTGAGGTCGATGCTGAGAGTGGCTGTCTTGCCATCGAACTCTGCCAGCACCCACTCTTCGTTGATGAAGCAACGGTATTCGCGCACGCCCGACAGGTTGTCGCCCATTTTCATGCGCAGTGACGAGGCCGTGACTTTGCCGCCCTGCTTGAAGTTGAGGGGCTTGACGTAGGGTGCGGAGGTGTCGGAGGCGACCACGAAGTTGCCAAAGACGCGCACGTCGGCCTCGAGCCAACGACCCGGCTTACCCTCAATGCGGCGTTCTACAACGCGAGTGGGAAGGGCTGAGAGCTTGTCGTCGCGGAGGGTGCAGAGGACGAGCTGCGTGGGCTCGAAGCCAATGACCAGCGGCACACGGAGCTGCCAAGTGCGGTGAGGCGGATAGGGACTTTGCCAAGGTTTGACCGTGTAGATGGGCGAGATATAGCGGCGGTCTTTCTGGATACCGTGGAGCAAGAGGTCGTCATAATAGGTCATGCCGGCAGGCATTTCAATCTGGTAATCGCCACGGTGGACGCTGAGGGGCCACCGGACGGTGAGACTGTCGGAGAAGAGATGGTAGGAAGGATGCTCCGGCACATCGTGCATGGGGACAAGCGTCTCGAAACGATTGCGGACATAGAAACACTTGACGGCCTGATTGCCATTGAAGTCGGTGACAGCGACGGTGATGCGGTGAAGAGTGGTGTCGCTATCGATGAAGCCGATGCTGCCATCGCCAAAGGTGCGGGCAGGACGCATGGGGTCGCCGGACAGACGGCGGGTAATGATATAGGGTTCGCGGGTGGCGAGGTAGTGGTCGTAGTCGAGCTGGGCATTGATGGCACGGGTGTCGGCAAAGGTTATCTTGTCGACGCTGTATTGGAAGAAATGACGGCCGTCGACCCAAATGTCGAGACGCTCGTAGCCGTTGCGCAGGGTGGAGCCTTCGGACATGTCGGTAGCCCAGACACTGATATAGAAACGCCCTAGGACGGGGACTGGGTTGTAGATGGTGCCCATACGGCGGAACTTAGCGGAGATGTCGACCTGCAAGGGGGACTTGGTTCCATTGATACGGGTGTTTTTATCCACAGGCAGCAAGCGGATGCCACGTATGACGGGAGAAATGGTATCGGGAAGGGTGATGCCATAGCGGAGAGGGTTGAGGCTCTGCTGTGTGTGGGTGTCGCGCACCTCATAGTGCAAGTGGGGGCCTGCGCTCATGCCGGAATTGCCGGCATAGGCGATAAGGTCGCCCTTGTGGACGGGCAGCACCCCTTCGGCAACAGTAGTATCGAAAGCATAACATTGGTTGCGTGCCTGATAGTTGCGCACATACTTGGCAATGGCACCGTGATAGCCGTCCAGATGGAGATAGACGGTAGTGATGCCTCCCGCATGGTTGATATATAGCATCTTGCCACCATCGTAAGCAGAAATGCGCAGACGCGACACATAGCCATCGGCTGGAGCATAGACGGGAGTGCCCACACCCTCGTCGCCACCCACGCGGAGGTCGAGACCGCCGTGGTAGTGGTTGGTGCGCACTTCGGCAAAGGTACCCGACGGTGCGGGGGTGAGATGCAGCGGTGAAGCGAGTTGTGGAACCTTTTTGGTCTGTGCGGCGGCAGAAAGTGCCAAGATAGATAGTAGGGTTATTGCCAAGATTCTTTTCATAGATACGAGTTTTATTATGACATTAATTCTCGGGCTGTCTGGAGGGCAGCCGAAGTGGGTGGGTTGGAAGAGAGCATGACGGCTATTTCGGTGACACGCTCGTCGGGTTGTAGCTCATGGATGCGCGAGATGGTGCGGTCGCCCTCGAGGGACTTTGCCACCTTCAGGTGCTGTGAGGCTTTGGCTGCAATCTGAGGCAGATGCGAGATAGCGACCACCTGCATGTGCTGTGCCATCTGGCGCATGATGGCACCCACGGCAACCGAGATGTCGCCCGACACACCGCTGTCAATCTCATCGAAGATGATGGTGGGGAGGAAATTGCGTTGCGTGACCACCGACTTGACGGCGAGCATGAGGCGCGAGAGCTCGCCACCGGATGCCACCTCCGCCAATGGGCGCAGGCTGCCGCCTTGGTTGGCATTGAAGAGCAGGCGCACGTTATCGTGTCCCATAGGGCCATAGTCGGAGGCAGGCGTGATGTCGACCACAATACGTGCCGACGACATTCCTAGCTGGGCAAGTATCGGGAGCAGCTGATGCTCCAATAGTCCGCCAGCCTGCTGGCGACCAGCCGTGAGGCCGTCAGCAGCCTGCTGCATCTGGGCAAACACTGCGTCGACATGTTCCATCACCTCGCGGATGCGGTCGTCGAGACTTTCCGCCTCCTGAAGCTGCTGGTCGAGACGGCTTTGGACTTCCAACAGGGCAGCAATGCTGTCCACTCCGTGCTTCTTCTGCAGGCGGTAGATAAGGTCGAGACGCTCCGTGACGAACGCCTGCCGCTCTGGCGAGAACTGTAGCTTGTCGTTGAGTGAGGCTGCATCGGAAAGGAGATCTTGCAGCTCGATAATGCAAGAGTCAAGCCGCTGGTGCAGTGTCTCAATATCACTATGGTACGCCGTAACACCTGCTAGACTGCTACGCGCTGAAAGCAACCGAGACACTGCTCCTTCATCGCTGTCACAGAGCGCATCGAGTGTGCCCAGCGCCTCTTTGATGGTACCAGTATGCTCTAACAGACGGGACTCCTCTTCAAGCAGTTGCTGCTCGTCATCCTGTAGGTTGGCTGCAACCAACTCGTCGAAGAGAAAACGATTGTAGTCAAGCACTTTATTGTTCTCAGCATCCTGTGCCGTCAGTCGTTCCAGCTCATGCTTCAGCTGTACATACTGGCGATATAGGGTCTGATAGCGAGGCAGCAGAGCGGCATCGGAAAACGTGTCGATAAGTTGTGTCTGAAAAAGGCTTTCCGTGAGAGTTAGGGTCTGATACTGCGAATGGATGTCGAGAATGTGAGGTGCAAGCTCCTTGAGAAACTGAAGATTGGCAGGTGAGTCGTTAACAAAGGCACGGCTTTTGGCAGAAGGAAGTATCTCACGACGGAGAATGAGCAGGTCGTCGTAGTCGGCATCGTATAGTTCAAAAAGCGGCTGAAGAGACCGTCCGGCGATGTCGAATGTTGCCTCCACCATACATTTACACTCCTTGTCGTAGAGTACCTGCGTATCGGCACGCTGTCCCAACAGCAGTCCCAACGCACCGAGTAAGATGGATTTGCCCGCACCCGTCTCGCCGGTAATAACGGTGAAACTCTCATCAAAAGAAATGTCCGTCTCACGAATGAGGGCATAGTTTTCAATATGTAGCGTCTTCAACATGGCTAATTTTCATTGCTAGTATTTCCAGTAGGGCAAATATACCTATTCTATTAATCTAAAAGGGGAAGGACTTTATTCAAGCCAGCAACTAGGGCATCGATATCCTCCTTGGTGGTGTAACAGGCCAGCGAGGCGCGGACGGTGCCAGTGATGCCGTAGCGGTCCATGATAGGCTGCGTGCAGTGATGGCCGGTGCGGACGGCGACCCCCACCTTGTCGAGCAGTGTACCCACGTCGTATGAATTGCTATCGCCCACTAAGAAGGATATCACTCCCGCCTTATGGGGTGCGGTACCATAGATGCGCAGGCGGGGTATCTTCAACAACTCGCGGGTGGCATAGTCCAGCAGCTCCGCCTCCTGGCGGGCAATATTGGTGATGCCTACCCCTTTTATAAAATCGATGGCGGCACCCAGTCCCAGCACGTCACCCACCGACGGCGTGCCTGCCTCGAATTTGAAAGGCAGCTCGTTGTATGTGGTTTTTTCAAAAGTCACATCCTGAATCATCTCGCCCCCACCCTGATAGGGAGGCAGTTCATCCAACACCTCTTCCCTACCGTACATCACCCCCACACCCATAGGTGCATACATTTTATGTCCCGAGAAGCAGTAGAAATCGCAACCTATATCCTGCACATCGACAGCCATGTGCGCCACTGCCTGTGCACCGTCTACCAACATCATTGCACCATGTTTGTGGGCTATGTCTGTCATCTCCTTCACAGGATTAATTGTACCCAGAGTATTCGACACATGGTTGCATGCCACAATGCGGGTACGGGCTGTAAAAAGGGTTTCATACACATCTAGATCCAGCACTCCTTCGTCGCTGAACGGTATCACTTTCAACCTTGCTCCCGCCCGCTCACATGCCAACTGCCACGGTACGATATTTGAATGATGCTCCATGCCAGATACAATCACCTCGTCGTATGGCTTCAGGTATTTCCACCCGAACGATGATGCCACAAGATTGATGCTCTCCGTGGTGCCACGGGTAAAAACGACTTCGCGATGGCTACGAGCATTGATGAATTGCTGCACCTGACGGCGCACCGCCTCATAACGTTCCGTCGCCAGCGTGGCAAGATGGTGGGTGCCACGGTGGATGTTGCTGTTGAGGGTGTGGTAATAATTGTTCAACTCGTCAATCACATGCTGAGGTTTCTGCGTGGTGGCGGCATTGTCGAGATAGACTAGTCGCTTATTATAAACCTGCGTATCAAGAATGGGGAAGTTCATCATTTTCATTATTATTGTATTTCGTTGTTAACACAATCACCTAGTACTATATAAGACATACATCACCGCCACACCGATGGTGAGCAGACCCAAGAAGATAAAGAAAGCCCAGCTGCATCCGCGCTTAGGCAGCGGACGGTCTTTGCGCATAAAGACACGTGCAAAGTCAATCTTGCGGTCAATCTCTTCGTTATTAAGACTATCTGACATCTGCTTTGCGGTATTTCTTAACAATAGCACGAACAACAAAGAAGACTATCGCAGCGCAAAACAGCACTATGATAATGACCGACAGCTGGCGGCTGTATTTTTCAATCACCTGCGGGTCGGCAGCACGGTAGGCAAGCCAGCCCAGCAGAGCCAGAACGGCATTCCACAGACCCGCACCAATGAAGGTGAAGAAGGTGAACGGCAGGAGGTTCATCTTCGACAAGCCTGCAGGGATGGATATCAGCTGGCGGATGACCGGAATGAAACGACCGACGAGAGTGGAAACGTTACCGTGGTCGTTGAAATAGACTTCGGCGCGCTGCACCTTCTCCTTGGACAGCTGCAACAAATGGCCAATTTTGCTATCAGCGAAGGCATAAATGATAGGACGGCCCAACCATCGGCTGAGGAAATAGTTAATATAGGCGCCCAGCAGTGCGCCTAACGTGCCTATCAGCACTATCAGCCACACATTCATGCCGCCTTTGGTGTCAGGATTGCACGCCACATAGACGGCAGGTGGTATCACCACCTCAGAGGGAAATGGGATAAACGAGCTTTCGAGCATCATCAACAATCCCACAGCCTGATAGTTCATGTGGGCATCATACCATGCCAGCACATCCGACACAAAGCCCGACGAACTGCTGTCAGTGCCACGCACCTGCTCGGCCACATGCTGCATGGCAGGTTCTGCAGTGCCACTTTGCGCCACTGCCAGTCGGCAGCCGAACGCAAGTAGGATAATCAGTATTAGTTTTTTATTCATAATTGAAAGAATTCGTTAATTCGTTAATGTGTTAATTCGTAAATCTGAATTCGTTAATTCGTTAATGTGTTAATTCGTTAATCAAAAAAGACTAACACATTCACACGTTAACACATTCAAGCAATCATAAGCGGCAGCAAATTTTAGTTTTTAGTTTTTACCTTTTACTTTCCCCAATGCGGTAGGCAATTTTTAATTCTTAATTCTTAATTATTAATTTTTTTGATATTCTGCAACGGCCGTAACAATCTCCGAGTCTCGCGTCAGTTCTGGATAATAGAAGAGCAGGTCAGATAGCTGAGAACCATAGGAGGCTGCATCTTCTGCCAACAGCCTGAAGAACCTGTTGCGCCGTCCCGACTTATAGTAGCAATATAGCAGGCGGCTGTCGAACTGAAACCGGTTATCCGCTTCCAGTCTGGCACTATCTAATAATGCGGCAGCTTCAGCAAAACGCTGTTGGGCTATATAGAGGTCGGCAAGGTCCAGCCATAAATCGTCATAATCGGGATATAGGTTAATGGCACGATTATAGCACGCTATTGCCTCATCCACATAATCCAATTTCTCACAACAACGGCCTAGGTCATTCCATGCAAAACCGTTTTCGGCATATTCCTTCAACGCATCGCGGAAATAAGTGTAGGCCGTATGATAGTTGCCTGCACGCATATACAAGTTGCCGATAGCGCGTAACACCTGATGACGGTCGCTGGTATAATCCAACACATCGCGCAATGCCCGCACAGCATGAGGTAGGTCGTCCAGTTCCATATAAGCTTCGGAAAGCCCATACGATGCGAATTCATACCTATTGTCGATAGCAAGAGCATACTCGAAAGCATCCACAGCTTTAGCTGCATCCGTATGCCTACTCTGCATATAGGAACAACCCAGACAGTACCATGCCGTCTTGCAATAAGGATGGTCGGCAACATGTTTTGAGAAATATTGCACCGCCTGCTCCGACCTGCCCTGCCAGTCCCAAATATAGGCAAGGGCACGAAGCGAACGGTTCTCGTCGGGGTTGTCTGCCACCGCCATGCGGTAGTAGCGGACAGCTTGTGCAGTGTTGCCCAACTTCATATACTCGTCTGCCACATTGCCATATATCATGCCTAGCTCATAGCCGTCGACGGCAGCCCTCAAATAATATTTAATACTCCTCTCCGCATCGCCCGTCATACTGTAAAGGGTGCCCAGCGAGTAAAAAATGTCGGTATTGTCTGGCTCGTCACGTTCCAGCTGTTCAAGCATCTGCAACGCCTTATGATATGAGCCCTTCACTCCCAACATCTGAGCCTTCCGCAGACGAATAGCGCAATTGCCAGGGTACAGCTGCTCACCTAGTCTCACAGCGGCCTCTAATCCCTCCACATCCTGCATCTCCAAATAGTAGTCGGCAATCACCTCCAACTCTTCCACATCGAAGAAATAACGCCCGTTCTCGTCTTCAAAGGCAAGAACCAGCTGTCGCACATCGGGGTCAAAGTTCTTAAATCGGTCAGTATTCATCAGAAACTTATTCTAAGTGTTACACCACCCTTGGTGGTTGAGTTGGGATAGGAGTTTTGGATATATGGGGTATTGATATTCGTTTGGAAGAAAGCGCGCAACGTGAGAGAGGTGCTAAGGGCGTATTCTGCCGACACCTCTGCCATCCACACTTGGCTTCCCGAAGATATTTGATTGATATTCTGATTAATCTTTCGTATATTGGTCATGTTGCTATTGTATGTGATGTTCAGCTGCAACACCACATCGCTTTTCAGGTGGTGGGTGCTCTCGCCAAACTTCACGTCAAGTGCCACATCCTTGAAACGATATCCACCTCCGAAGGTGATGCCGTCGCGCGTGGTCTCCGTCAACTGGTTGTTGGAGAAACTGAGTTGCAGGGTGCGATTCTTCTGTATTGAGAAATTCAACTGCACGCTATTGGTCATGCTCACCGACAGGCGCAACAACGGGTTGAACTGTTCGCTTATCTGTACGCCCTCCATGCTCAAAGGCGCCACAAAGTCGCCTGTGTTGTTCAGCACCGTTTCCGCACCGTAGTCGTAGCCTTCCTTACCCGAAATGGCAGCATCGGTGTAATAGTTGCCAATTGTATATGTGGAGGAGTATCGGTGTGAGATAGAGATGTTGTTGAACCATTTCTTCAATGCCTGAATCTTATTCAGACCGTTGTACGACACCGACCAGTTGGGTAGAGGCAAGCCCAAAAAAGGTGAGAAAGGATAGCTGCCTGCATCTTGACCCAAGTAGGTGGCAAGGAAGCTGGTGAGCAACACGGTCTGCTGATTGGCACTATAACCTGCCGGGTAGTACTGACCATTCATCGTGTCACGCACAAGTTGGTCACAGATGGGGTTAGTATTCATAGACGCGAGCCGATCTGCCACGACACTCCTATTCGCCAAGAAGTTGTTGAAGAGAGTATTGTCGTCAACAAAGGCAGTTGCCATGCTCCAACAAGTGGTCGAGTAGCTTCCTGTCATCACATACGATAACGGTCCGTCGACCTCGTCCCACTCGCTCATATACTTGTAGTAATATTCCTCACGCGACTGGTAATTCTGAGTAGCATTAATGTCTATCTTAAAGTCCCGAATAGGTTCTACCTGAGCTTGTAACGACAACATGCGGTTGAGCGTGTTTTGGTGCGGCATGTTCATCAGCGAGTCGCGCGAAAGTAAATCTTCACTCCGAAGCCGCTCCATCAGTCCATCGTTATACCCGAGCACAAACGAGGGTCCAGGCATCCAGCTATTGCGCGGATCCATGCCAAATATACTGGCAGTGCCCATATATCCCGGCAACAATGAACCTAACGAATTGCTGTACTGCGCACCGAACGACTTAAGCATCGTCACGAAACGTATACCGAACTTGCCCAATTCCGCCCAACGCTCGGCAGCTTCTGCCCTACGTACCGAATCAGGGTTCTTGGCACGGGCTATGGAGTCTTGTGCGGCCTTCTCACGTTCCTTCTTGGTCATACGTTTGGGATCCTTAGGTTGTGTCACTGGTTTCTGCTTATAAGCATTTTTAATAAAGTTGAACTTGTTGTAGAGCGTCTGCATCTGTCCTGTGACCGATGCCTGCACCTGAGTAGCGTTGCTAAGTGTACTACCTTGCGACGCCAACGCCTGCGTGGTACCTAAGAAATTATACACCGTATGATATGTGACTGGTACACGTAGGAAGTCAAGATAGGGCAATTTAGTAATAGGCACATCCCAAGTCATATTAATAGTATGTTGGTAGTTCTGCATCGTACCACCATTGGTGAGCGACTGCCAGATACTGTCGCGACTGCCACGGGTATCTACACGCCCCACAGGCTCGTCGATACGTGCGTTGGCCGTGGCACTATACTGGAAGTGGATGCTCCGGCTCAGGTCGTACTGCACACCATAGTCGCGCCGCCATGTAAATTGCTTGAAATAGGTTGGTTTCATGATGACCAATGCGGCACCACGGTTGCGCAACATCGTCTCCTCGTAATTACGATAAATCTCGGTGCTAAACGAGAGGCTCTTCGGCATATAATATAGGTTAAAGTCTTTGATAAACTTACCATTCTTGCCATTGATAAACTTCGAACTTGACTTGGCAAACGGTGCAAACAGCCCTGGTTCCTGTGGCGAGAAGGCGTATGTCAGACCACCTCGGTGCTGGTCTTTATTGTAATATGCCAATTCGTCATCCGACGACCGTTCGCGGCTATAGGCATACGAGAATGCGAAGTTTTCCACGTCGTAGATATGGGGTTTCAACGCACTCTTACCCGTACGGTCCTTGCGAACATTTGTAAGCGTAAGGTTGGTCGTGGTCTTACGCTCTTGCGCCATTGTTTTCACGCTGTCGCGTTCATTTTGGGTCTGATAGGTCTTGAGGTCGTTGCGGAGCCGCACGTCAGGATCCATCGGATTGTATTCGGGACTTCCTATCTGCCTGTTCCAATCCAGATAGAACGGAATGTGCATGCCCCATTGTTCTGGAAGGAACTTGCCAAGCTCCATATCGAGGATGCTCTGCAACTGCAAGGTGTTTACCAATTCCAACGACGTGGGCTTTTCCTCCAGATTACCAAACCCAGCCGTGCGATAAGAACCATATAGCGACAGATTGCCCAAATCTGCCAAGTTGGTACGCGCCAATGCCATAGCCGCCAAACCACCACGGTTGTTGAAGTCGGTCAATCGCAACTCGTTAAGCCACACTATGCACGATTTGGGCAACATATCGTTGCCGTCAGTCAACGACTCCTTCTTGGGATTACGCACCCCTATCATGATGACTTTCACCTTGCCCAAGTTGGGCGTACCCAAAACGGTGTACTTGCGATCACCCACATACTCACTATATAACAATTGACTACTATACGACAAATCGCCACTGCGTATAAGACGATTGCGGTTGGTCTTGATATCAACAAAACGGGTCAGGTCTATCTCCACATTGTTCTCAACAGGCCAAATGACATAGGCATCCTCCTTACCCACACCCCATTCGGTAAATTTTAGAGGTACCTCATACTCATAATAGTTGTTCGTGTAGTCGCTACCCAACCTTACAAAAAGCACCATATCGTCATCGTCCATTGGAGAATCTTGGAATTTCTTCTCAGCGTGTACGAACATCTTCATCTTTCCATAGTTGCGGAGGTCGTACTGTGTGCTGCGGTATACTGCGCGGGCATCACCCGAAGCGAGGTCGGTAATGTCGAGCGACAGAGCCTGCTCATTCAACTGTATGGCCGTGGAAGAGTTGCTGTACCACTGCTCTCGTTCAATATCGGGTGGCAGGACATACGGCACTGGGTATCGGCTGCCATTCTCTTCGATACTCACCGTGTTGATGCTGAACGAGGTGTTGGCCCCAGTACCAGTACTATAGTCACCCGGCTGCAACAGATTCTCGGTATATTTTCGCCATGTGGCATACACCAACTCCAATGTGGCAAAACGTAATATTATAGGTTCTTCAAAGTCATTGAGAAACATACGCATGAAACGTATCGACTGGAATCCATTGAGCTTGCCCACCAATTGGTCGTACTCACGGATTGGTATCCTAAACTGATACCACCGACAGGTGGTAGTGGTGCCATTCGGAAGCATTACATTATTGGCCTCCTGTATGTCGACAATATGGTTCTCTCCAACAACCATCCGCGATGGGTCGAGCTCGATGACGTATTGGTAGTAGTTCTCACCTTCGCTGAGGGTGTTATCCTTGTTGATATCTTCGACATTAGGATAGTTTGTGGCGGCAGTGGGGTAACTCTCAGTATTGTCGATGTCGACTACCGAATTACCTTCGGGGTTGGAATAGTACTTGTAGCGTTCGACTATCTTGACATCATCCTCATCATAATCACTGCCACGGTAATAATGAAAGTCGTCAGCAGAAGGGTCAGCACTGGCCAACCGATATGCATCCGACGACGTTCCGTGGAGCAGGGCTATCTGGTTGAGGTAGTCGGCAAAGAATTGCTGCTCGTCGTCGCTATCATGAGAACTGCTGAGACCGTCGTAGCCTATGTCCTGATAGCGTCGCGCCGACTCGTTATTATCGAAAGCATTGACTATGGGCTGCGTATTAGGCACCCGCCCCCAAATGGTGGTGTCGACACCCGTCACTTCATCACTGGTGGGCAGGCCATTTTCAAAACTCTTGCGACCGTCACGCAGTATATCCTCGCTAATTTCACCTAAGTTGATGTATAGTTTGCCTCCCGTGTGATTGGGATTTTCGATAAATGGATCCATGAGCCAGAACTCAAGAGTCTCAATGTTCTGTGTCTCAAAATCGGTGTAGTCAAGTTCGCGCATGATGCCACCCCAACGGCTCTTGGGCTGTGCCAAGCGTCCATCAGCACCTATACCGGCACTATAGGAAGAAGGTGCCACATCGTAGTTGTAAGGACCACGCTCTTCTGGATAGTATGCAAGATTCAGCTCATAAATAACAGACAAGTCGCCAGTTGCTATCTCCTTGTTTGGAAAGACCTCTTGCTCGGAAATGCGGCGCGCGTAGGGCTGGGAACGGTCGTCATCGGTAATGTTGGCAATGGAGCCCATACCTGACTTGTAAAATATATGGTCGATACGATACCACGCAAGTCGGGCACGATTGAAACCATAGGCTAGACCTGTACCTGGCGCAGTTTCGGGAAAACGAGGCACGGAGAGCCTGTAGTCTTGCGGTGTACTGGCTAGATGCCAATAGGTGATGCCTTTGAGGTCGATACTGCTCTCGGCACCTTCAAAGTCATCGATGTATGTGACACTGCCTTCTTTACTACCTGTGCGAGAAAGCCCTGGTATAAACTGGGCAAACTCAGCGGAGAGGGTGAGGTTGGAGGGTGCTTTGGTGTCGATACCAGGCAGGCGGTCGACCAGTTTGGTGATGAATGGTGCCTCATGCCGATAGTTGAGGTCAAGACCCCAGATGCTGTTGCTGGTGGGTTCGTCGCCAAAATTGTTTTTCTGGGTCAGCGGCTTCTCGGAAAGGTTCATGAAGGTACCGCCAATGTTGAAGTCGGGCTGCACCTCGTAGTTAATGTGGGCACCTACCATGGTCTTGGACATCATGCTGAACGAGTTGTTCTCGCTGCTGACGCTGATGGGAGTGCCGCTAGAAAGTATACTTTCGTTGATGATGCGCACTGTGCCCATGGTGTAGTCAACGATGTAGTCGACATTCTCAATCAACGGCACACCGCCTGCCGTCACGGTGACAGAGCCTTGCGACACGCTGTAGCCTAATGATATCTCGCCACTGACGGTACTGGAGTAGTAGCCTTCAAGGTAGAACTTGTTTTTGTCGGCATACTGTCCTGCCAGAGTGCGAGTCATGGTATAGAGCGAGTCGAAACAGTACTCTTTTGCAAATTCGTCGTCGCCCAGCATCTCGCGCAAGTCTCGTCCAAAAGGCTCAACGTATGGAAAGAATATGCGTCCCGTGGTGGACTGGATAATACCGCCCTTGAAAGCAGCACTGTCGAACCAGTCAAACACACCATCGGCGTAATAATAGTTTTGTGAGGCATCCATACGGTCAAGTCCAAATAGTTCGATGAGTGGGATACCCTCCTTGGGACCATCGGTGAAGTAGCCTATGCCCACTCCGCCGTCGCGGCTTTCGTATAGGATATTGAGGCGGAACTTGTCTCGCGATATCTGGGTACTTCGCAGGAAGTATACGTTTTTCATCATCAATCGCCAAAGTGGGCTGCGTGTGTCAAGGCTTGTGCCTTTGATAAGCTTCACTACCAATGTGTTGGGGTCGTTGACACCGTCAGTGGTAAGTTCACCCACCTGATAGACTGTAGTATCGCCCACGACCTGATACTGAAAAGCGACGGCCAGCACCTGGTCAGCACTGAGTGGCTGACTGAGGGTGATGAAGCCTAGCTGGGCATTGTAGGTATACTCACTACTGTTGAGCAAGCGCGCACTTTGTACTTTCTCAAAGTCGACACCGGAGGTAAATCCCAAACCTTGCATGTGCGAGGTGATGTTGTCGGTGTTGCGAATGGCTGACAGTCCGATAACCTGCAATAAGTTGTTGCTGGAATTGGAAGGACGTGTAGAGCTTCCGCCAATAATACGGTCACTACTAGGGTTGTTCTCACCAAGGTCTGTCAGTGCCAGTATGTTTCGGTTATTAGTCACTGCCGCACCCACATTGGTACGCCACACTTCCATACGTATGATGCGGATGGGAGTGTTGGGTGTGGGCAGGGTTGCCATAGCCTTGTTGTAGTTTTCATAGAAATATTGGGCAATGAAGTAGTGGCGGTTTTCTTCATACTCGTCGGAGCGAATCTGAAATTCCTGTGTGGTGGCTCCGCCTTGCACCTGCATGTTCTCCGTGCTAGTTTCTTTCTTGGAAATCACAGCATCGACCGTCAACTTTCCAAATTTGAGTTTGGTATGGAAACCGAACAGCTGCTGACTGCCTTGAATGAGGGTAGTATTGAGAGGGAAAGATATGTGGGCGGCCTCGAATAGTTGGACGATGTCGTCCTCCTTGCCGGCGTATTGTAGTTTTATCTTGTTTTCGAAGTCGAAGGTGGCCTTTGTGTTCCAATTGATGTCGAAATCAAAGAGGTCGCCAATTTTGGCATTCATACTTATCTGTATGTTCTCATCGAAGTCGAAGTGAAACTTCCTACGCTGGTTGTAGTCAATCTGTGGGTCGTCACGGAAATTGCTTATTCCCTGAAAGGTGAGGTCGACACTACCGGTAGGGTTGATACTGATGTCGGGAATGGCAAGCAGACCGTCTACCTTTTTGCTTATCTCCGAAAAACCAGGGATGCGGCTAAGCAAACCGTCGTCGGCCGAACTATCACTTTGAGTAGAACGTTCGTTCCAATATTTCCGCATCAGCTGGTCCATCTGGTAGTCTTGGTATTCCTCAAAGGTCATATACTCACGGTTGATGACCATGTCGCCCACACGTGTCACCTTGACATACCCGCCCGACTCCGTGTCATACTCCACTGTGGTAGTGACACCGCCTTCGGGCGTCTGCGCCTGAGCTGGCACCGACAGGAACATGAACAATGCCAGGAATATGATTGCAAGAATGCTTGAATGTGAGAATGATTGAGTGTTGGTGCGGCGAACACTCAAACAATCAAACAATCGAACAATCAAGCAATTATTTTTCATCAGAGTTTTTGTAATGCTTGTTTGATTAGTTCTTCGACCGAGAGTGAAGCATCAAGTTGCTGCAACACCTTATCGGCTGCTGCCTTGGGGAATCCTAGCATAACCAGAGCACTGAGTGCCTCCTCTTTGCTGCGACTGACAGCTGTAGCAGGGGTAATGGCTAAGGCTGTGCCTGACACCTTGTCCTGCAGTTCCAACACGATACGCTGGGCGGTCTTGGCTCCAACACCTTTGACACGCTTGAGCATCTTGTCATCCTGCGCCACAATGGCACTGGTCAGCTCGTCTACGCTGAGGGAGGAGAGCATCATGCGCGCCGTTGCCGCCCCCACACCATTGACACCAAGCAACAGGCGGAACATGTCACGCTCGGCAGGAGCGTAGAAGCCGTACAGCTGGTAGGCATCTTCGCGAATGACTTCGTGCACCCATAGCCGTACCTCTGTCTGAGTTTGAATGGCACTATAGGTGTTGAGGGATATTTCGAGCAGATAGCCGACTCCGCCACAGTCAATGACAGCTGTGGCAGCGGTAAGTGAGGCTAGTTTTCCTGAGAGGTATTCTATCATTGGGAATTAAGAATTGAGAATCGATGATTGGAAATTGAGCTTTTTCTAGGCAGTCGGGGAGCACGCATTGAGGCAGGTAGTGGAGCCACTCCAGAGCGATTCTTCCGCCATGTTCTACACAACCTAGACGCAGTGTCGCATTCGGGGTATTGGTAGCCTATACCTAACGCAGGCGAGTCTTCTTGCAAACGATAGTCACCCTCTGCGGGGTCGACAAAAAGTGGGTCTTCGTCCCATTCACCACCTCGCACTAGACAATGCGAAAGCGTGAATTCAACAGGGAGTGTGCTGTCGAGACTGATAACCAACTCGTTGTTGAGGCTGCCATAAATAATACAGTCAGCCATCACTCCTTGCATAGGCCAGACATAACGGACCAGCGATTCTTCGTCATCATAATAATTGCTGACCAGCACACTAGGGATGGTGCGACTGTCATAGCGCCAATAATTAGCAAAGGTGCAGTGGCTGAAATCGTACCAGCCTCCGTATTGCAGCGCGGCAGTCACCGCTCCACAATTGGTTACCAAAAGGTTGTCACCTACGACGTGGGCGGTATTGCAACGAAGTCCGGCAAGGGTGTGGTTGCGAATCTGAGTGTTGCTTATGCGGAGGGTGGGATTTGCATTAGCACAACTGTCAACAGCAATACCCATGTAGCCATTTTCGACTATAGCATGATTCATGTAGTTATCCACACTGCCCATGCTCAGCCATAGGTAGCCCCATTGGCCTGGCAGATCGTTGTACCATCCATCATGCCGCAGGGAGGTAAATAGCACTGGCTGCTCGGCAGTTCCGCGCACATCTATCGTAGCACTGTCGTATACCCACAGCACGGCATCTGTGGCAAAATACAGCTCATCGCCTTTTTGCAAATGGAGGGTATGGCGACTGTCGACAACAGCATAGCCGAGGATGACATGTGGCAGGTCGTGCCGCCAATGTTCGCAGTCGATGACACTGTAGGCGTATGGATTGCCAAACATGTCAACAAAAGGTGTCCCGTCGGCACTATGCAGGGTATCGGTAGGCACATGGTAGACCGCGTTGCGACCGTAGGCAGTGAGGGGCAGCCGCTGTACACCGTTGTCGAAACGGAACAGAACGGCATCTTCGATAAGGAAGGGTTCGGTCTGTTGGTTGGGATTGATGTTGGCTCGCACGAAGATGAAAATGCTGTCGCCGGCGGCTACGTCGACGTTACGGGCCACCATGTTCGTGTCGCCGTCAACATTGAGTCGAAAACGAGAAGTGTGTCCCTCCTGTAGCGTCACTTCTTTGATGCGCACCGCATTAGCAGTGTGGTTGTACACCTTGAACTGACGCGTGGTGGTACCCATCTGTGTAAAGACCGTATCGAACGCCATCGTGTCGCACGAGAAGTCGAGCTCCACGACCTCCGTGTGCCAGTCATCCTCCTTCATACAGGAGGTGACCAACAAAGGCAGAAGGCACACAGCCAGCAGCATGAGATATGTCGGGCGTTTCAACATGGTTTATAATAACGCAGAAATGGTATTATTATTTCGTATAGAGGTCAAAAATATCGTTAAGCCGTTTGGCACATACCGGGCAGAACGGCGCATAGTCTCTCATCATGCAGTGCATCACAGGACGGTAGATTCCGTGGGCATGATAGCCGGCACCCTCATAAACACCCAACGGGCCGTTTTCCCCACGCGACACCTCGTCGTTAGCTGGAGTGGGGACTGGCGTGCCGGCAGGCAACATATCAGCCCACTTTGACTGAAAATTGACCAAGGTGGTGATATTGGGTTCAGTAGGTTCGACCGTGAGACTGTGCATATCGCCATAACTGAGGTTTTCGTCCACATACTCATCTGCCAGCCCGCCTATACTGTGCCCTAACTCATGGGGCAGCACCATATAGGCCATCTCATTGAGCGAACTCATGGCATAGAAGTTGTATATCGCCCCACCACCGTAGGTTGTGCTGTTCGCCATAATGATGATATGGTCGCAGGGGGTGGAGCCTATCGCATCATGGAGCTTGAAGAGATGGGTGGTCATAAGATAGCGGTCAGAACCAAAAGTGTTGTAGCTGGAGCCCACAAGGCTGTTGACACTTATCCCTTTTTTAGGGTCGGTGATGCCAGATGCCTCTCCCACAAGAGGCACACCCCATACGTTGAAGTCGTTACGACGACTGCTGAAAGGCTCCTGACCTAGCAGATAGTCGCAAAAAGACATCATATCGCGCCTCATCTTCGCAGTGTCGGAAGGGCCATAACCTTCAGGAACTATGACCACATCAATCTTCTTGCGGCTGTCGCCTTTATATTGCAATCTGAGAGGTGTAGCTTCCACTCGCAACCACGACTGTTGCATCAAGCGCCGTATCGCCGAATCGGGGTCGAAGTAATATTGATACTGTGTACGATAGAGCTGGTCACTACCACGTTTTTGAAAACAGATATCAACCTTCCGCTGAGGCCACGGCAAACGCAATACCTCTTCGAAGCTTGCCACGCTGTCCTTGCCTTGTGGGGTGTCGCGATACTCGTGGAAAAGACTATTATATCCACGACTGTAGAGCTTCCGCCCGTTAACATGGTCACACACTACCACTCGGTAGTCACCGTTGTCAAATGGGTCTAACAATTGGGTTTGCGACCCTGCCCATGTACTTAATCGTTCCATCGAGACAAGATTAATAGTGTCGTGCTGACGATTGCCTATACGGAGGTAGTTAATGCGAAGAGTATAGTTCTCGAAATACTTCTTAAACTTCACATTCTGAGCCTGCAAGGAACCACAAAACAGCAGTCCGCTGAATATATAGAACAATACTAACTTTTTCTTCATAATGTCTATAAAACGATATTTCCATAAAAAAAGTATAGCAATTCAAAAAAACTTCGTACTTTTGCACGCTCAAATGATTACAAAAATATACACCGACAACCCTAATCTACGCGAGGTACGCCGCGTGGTTGACCTCCTCCAGCAAGGCGGCATTATCGTCGTTCCTACCGACACGCTCTACGCCTTTGCCTGCAGCATGGAGTTCAAACGTTCTGTCGAAGCCATTGCCCAACTCAAAGGCTTCTCACTCAAAAAAGCCAAATATTCGATGCTCTGCGCATCGCTCAGCATGGTGTCCGAATATGTCCGTCCCATGGACAAGGACACCTACACCCTGCTGCGCGAATGCCTCCCTGGCCCCTACACCTTCATCATGGATGCCAACAACAACGTGCCACGCAACTACCTAAATCCCAACAAGACCATTGGTGTGCGTGTACCCGCCAACCCCATCCTGCAGGCCATCGTCGAGGCCCTAGGCTGTCCACTCATCGGCACTTCGGTGCGTCAGGTGGACAGCGAGCAAGAGGTTGAATACCTTACCGACCCCGAACTCATTCACGAGTCGTTCGGCAACCGCATAGACCTAGTGGTCGACGGTGGCATCGGTGAGGACGAGCCTTCTACCGTCGTGGACTGTTCAGGCGGACAGGTCGAGGTAATTCGTTATGGCAAAGGTGAAATCAGCCTAAATTAGAATGACATGAAAATAACCTTCCGCAATTCGCACGAACTATACACCGGACGTTTCGGTTTTCTGGCACAGACCGTGGTGATGACCCTCGCCGCCATCCTCGCGGCGTACATACTCCCTGGCGTAGAAATCAATTCTGTCGCCTCCGCCATCATCACCGCCATCGTCATCGCCCTGCTCAACAGCTTCATACGACCCATCCTCATAGTCCTCACCCTTCCCTTCACCATCTTCAGCATGGGTCTCTTCCTGCTCATCATCAATGCATTCATCATCATGCTTGCCTCGGGGCTGATTCCCTCGTTCCATGTCGACGGCTTTTGGAGTGCATTGCTCTTCAGCCTGTTGCTCACCCTCTTCGACTACCTCCTCGAGATACCCAACCGCCTCATGCGCCGCCCCGACTACCAGCACCCCGACCAGGCTCAACCCGACATGCACGTCGACACCGACGAGAACGGCTTCTCCCCCTACGAAATCATCGATGACGATACTAATGACAACAACAATCAAAACCCATAATCCCCATATCACCCATTAACCTATAAAATCAATCATGCAAACAATCACCACCGTAGCTGCCCTCACCGCAGCCATCCAAGAAGCCAAACAGGCTCATAAGACCATCGGACTAGTCCCCACCATGGGCGCCCTGCATGACGGACACCTCTCGCTCGTCAACCGTGCTCGCAAGGAGAACGACCTCGTCGTGGTCAGCGTCTTCGTCAACCCCATCCAGTTCAACAACAAGGAAGACCTCGCCAAATATCCCCGCACCGTCGAGGCCGACTGCGAGAAACTGGCAGCCGCCGGTGCCGACATCGCCTTTGTGCCTACCGTCGAGGAGATGTACCCCGAACCCGTCACCACCGTCTACCACTTCGGTCCTATCGAGGAGGTGATGGAAGGTCCGCGCCGTCCCGGCCACTTCTCCGGTGTGGCAGTAGTGGTGCGCCGCCTCTTCGACCTTGCCCAGCCCGACCGTGCCTACTTTGGCGAGAAGGACTTCCAGCAGATTGCCATCATCCGCAACCTCTTGGAGCAGATTAAGTACCCCATCCAACTGGTCCCCTGCCCCATTGTCCGAGCCGACGACGGCCTCGCCCTCAGCAGCCGCAACATGCGCCTCAGCTCCGAAGCCCGCGCCGTTGCCCCCACCATCTACGCCACCCTCCAGCAGGCTGTTGAAATGTCGGACTACGAGGATGTCGAGACCGTCCAGCTCTGGGTCATGGACACCCTCAGCTCCTTCCACGAGGTCAACCCCTTGAAGGAAGGCCTCTGCTTTGAGCCCGAATACTTCGAGATTGTCAACGACACCACCCTCCAGCCCATTGCTGACTGGGATGACTCCGAAGGCATTGTCGGCTGCATCGCCGTCTGGCTCGACGGTGTCCGCCTCATCGACGTCATCCGCTTCCGCCCAGAATAAAAGAAAAAGACAATCAGTCTTTGGCAAAGTACACTCCCGCGCCGTAAAGGGGTACATTGGTCATCCGCTCTTGTTCCCGATATGGACTCATCGAGAAACGGACGCCACGCATACTCTCATTTTGTTGAAGGAATGCACTCAACGATTTTGATTTTAGATTTTCTTCTGACTTCACTTCGACAGGAACTATATTAGTCCCATGTTGTATCATGAAATTAATCTCCATTGGGCTATTATCCTTGCTATAATAAAAAATGGACTGCTCGATACTTGCTGCCAGATGAGTACAAACAAAGTTCTCAGTGAACATCCCTTTGCCCTCTTTCATATCATTAGGAAGAATCAGTGTGGCTGGGTCAACTTCTGCCATTGCTCCGAGCAGGCCTACATCCAGTAGATAGAGTTTGAAGGCTGATAAATCCTCATACACCTTCAATGGCATCGTTGGACTGCTCG
>CAMZFW010000012.1 GCA_947306225.1 uncultured Bacteroidales bacterium | reverse complement strand
ATGCCTACTATGTGCGCTACATCGACGGCAGCAACCGCAATTGGAAGACCGCGTCAGGAACATTCACAATAATACGATAGGGAATAGAAAAAGCTTCGACATGGTATCGAAGCTTTTTTTGTAGCGGGAATCAGACTTGAACTGATGACCTCCGGGTTATGAATCCAGCGCTCTAACCAGCTGAGCTATCCCGCCAAATGACCTTCTTTTCTTTCAGAAAGCGAGTGCAAAAGTACTAACTTTTTGCGATATGACAAAATTTTTTTTGAAATTATTTTTTATCTATACTATAAATGAATTTTTTACGTTATCACTTATTATTGAAATTAACCGTCTATGGCATCAGAAGATAACAAATTATACAGCAATTTTGACTACGAATCGGCACTAAGTGTGAAAGAAGGCGTGAAACAGCCTGGCCAAGTGAACGATAGCTATTTGGATAAGGTGCGTGCCCGTCGGCGCAACGAACCCACGGTTGAGGAGCTGGTGAGTGGTATCATTCATGGCGACCGCATCATGCTCAGTCGTGCCATTACATTGGTGGAGAGTACGCTACACGAACACCAGCAGCGGGCGCAACAGGTTATCGAGCGTTGCCTTCCCTATGCGGGCAAGTCGGTGCGTCTAGGCATCACGGGTGTCCCCGGTGCGGGCAAAAGCACCATCATCGAAGCGTTAGGCAAATATCTTACTTCGCACAACCACAAGGTGGCGGTGCTTGCCATCGACCCCAGCAGTGAGCGTTCCAAGGGTAGCATCTTGGGCGACAAGACCCGCATGGAAGAGCTGTCCGTCGACCCCAACGCCTTCATTCGACCTTCACCCTCGGCTGGCTCCCTTGGCGGCGTGGCGCGCAAGACGCGCGAAATCATTGTCCTCTGCGAGGCAGCGGGTTTCGACGTGGTGATAGTGGAGACCGTGGGTGTAGGGCAGTCGGAGGTGGCGGCACACTCGATGGTCGACTTCTTCCTGCTGCTGCAGCTTGCCAACACGGGCGATGAGCTTCAAGGCATCAAGCGCGGCATCATGGAGATGGCCGACATGATTGCCATCAACAAGTGCGACCTCGACCCCGTCAAGGCAGAGCTGGCGGCCACTCAATACCGCAACGCCTTGCACCTCTTTCCCATGCCCGACTCGCAGTGGATGGTGAAGGTGATGCTCTGTTCCGCATACACCCACCAAGGTGTGCAGGACCTTTGGAACAACGTCATGGAATATGTCACCTTCACCAAGTCCAACGGCTATTTCTACCACAAACGCCAGCAGCAGAACATACGCATCCTCAACGAGACCATCGAGAACGGGCTGCGCGACCGCTTCTTCAACGCTCCCGGTATGGAGGAACGTATTGCGCAGGTCAGTCAGGACATCCTCGACAATAAAATCTCCGCCTATGCCGCAGCCGACCTCTTGTTGGGCACCCCGAGTGGCGGCTCGAATGCCTAAATGTGTAAATGATAGAGTGATTGCTTGAATGTGTGAATGTGTTAATGCTTGAGTATAGTACTCAGACAATCAAACAATCAGACAATCAAACAATCATGCAGTCAAACAATAGCCAGTATGCTCTACCTCCACATTCCATACTGCCACCGCAAATGCACCTACTGTGCCTTCTATTCCACTGTCACAGCGAGTGGCACACAGGCTTATGTCGATGCCCTATGTCTGGAGTTGAAGAGGCGCAGCCATTGTATGGAACATCCGTTGCGTACGGTCTATTTTGGTGGCGGCACGCCCTCGCTGCTGCCCGTCGGTCAGCTGGCACAGGTTGTCGACGCCATCCGCAACCATTATGACACAACCGCTCTCGAAGAGGTGACAATCGAAACCAACCCCGAAGACCTCACCCCGGCCTATCTCGCCGACCTTCGTGGACTCGCGTTCTTCAACCGTGTCAGTATCGGTGTGCAGTCGTTCCACGACGACGACCTGCGCCTGCTCAACCGTCGGCACGACTCCTGTCAGGCTTTCGAGGCGTTGGAAAATACTGTGGCGGCGGGTTTCGAGCACCTGAGTGTCGACCTTATCTACGGGTTGCCAGGACAGTCCGTAGAGGATTGGCTGGACAACCTGTCGCGCCTCAACGACATCCCCTTCGGACATCTCTCCGCATACGCCCTCACCGTGGAGGAGGGTACCATGCTTCAGAGTCAGATAGAGCAGGGGAGGGTGGTGCCGTGCGACGAGGCGATGCAGCTGTCGCACTACCACGCCCTGCTCCAATGGGCCGAAGCCCACGGTTTCCACCAATATGAGATATCCAATTTTGCCCGTCCCGGCCATCGGGCGGTGCACAACAGCCGCTATTGGAACCGCACGCCCTATCTCGGCGTGGGTGCGGCGGCACATAGCTTCGATGGGCTCTACCGTCGGTGGAATGTGGCGGATGTGAAGCGTTACGTCGATAGCGTCATGGCAGGCCCCATAGACCATGATGAGGAGGAATTGGGGCTAAAAGATGCCCATAACGAATACCTTATGACTGCCCTGCGTACCGTTGAGGGCATCGACAAGCGTCTGGTCGCTCCCCCCTTTGCCGCCCGCCTGCAGCACGACATACAGCGTTTCGTCACCAACGGCCTTATCTGCGACACCCCCACGCACTACCGACCCACCCCCGAAGGCCTCCTCCATGCCGACGGCATTGCCGCCGACCTGTTTGTCTAGGCAGCCTCTGCCATACCTAATTTGCTTTTGCACTTAACCGTTCGTTTGCCGTTCGTTAACCGATCGTTTGCCGTTCTAGCGACGGCAAACGACCCCCCAATCGGTAGGAATCGGTAAGATGCGGTAGAATGCGGTAGGAATCGGTAAAATGCGGTAAGATGCGGTAGAATGCGGTAAGATGCGGTAAGAATCAGTCGTCAAAAGTTATATTCTGCGGACGATAGTGGTCGCAGGGGTGTGGCAGGCGGAGTGCCTGGGGCTTGGCATTAGAGGATGAGGCCGGCGATGTCGCCACCGCAGTTGTCCTGTTGTGCGCCGGTGACACTGCTGAGGCAGTTGTTCTGGCGGTTGAGGCGCAGGTAGCCCAGCAGGGCAAATATGATGGCCTCTTTGTAGTCGATGGTTTCCTTGGCAGGGACGGTGATGCGGCAGCTGGGTATCTGTGCCTGCAGTCGGGCTATGAGGTATTTGTTCTTGGCTCCGCCACCGGTGACGAGCATGGTGCCGATACCGCGACCCTTGACAGCCCCTGCCACTTGGTGGGCAATATGTTCCACGGTGGTGGCGAGCAGGTCGTCTACGCTGAGCTGGTCGGTATCGATGAGCGGCAGGAAGTTGGCGACAAACCATTCTTTGCCTAGTGACTTGGGTAGTGGATGGCGGTAGTAGTCCAAGGTGTCGAGCTTTGCCAGCAAGGAGTGGGAGACATTGCCTTTGCGTGCCATGAGGCCGTTGGTGTCGTAGGCCTTCTTCTTGCGCCGTGCAAGGTGGTTCAACGCCATGTTGCAGGGGCAGATGTCGTAGGCTTCGCGGCGGTTGTCGCCAGTGTCGTACGAGATGTTGGCTATGCCGCCAAGGTTGAGGCAGGCATCGTACTGCCCAAAGAGCAGCCGGTCGCCGATGGGTACGAGCGGAGCCCCCTGTCCGCCAAGGGCGACATCGAGGTTGCGGAAGTTGAAGACCACGGGCAGGTGCGTCTCGGCAGCGATGGCGTCGCCGTCGCCTATCTGGGTGGTGAGACCCAGGTGGGGTTGGTGGAATATGGTGTGGCCGTGGCTGGCAATGACATCGACGGGTCCGGGATATTCTTTGCGAAACAAGTTGACTTGCTGACCGATGTAGTGCCCCAACTCCACATTGATGAGGGCATACTCGTAGGCGGTGGCATTTTCGAGGGTGGAGAGCCAGCGCACCCACTCGTCGCTGTAGGGGTAGGTCTTGGCGGCAATGAGCTCGAAGCTGTCGCCCTGAATGTCGCAGTAGGCAATGTCGAGTCCGTCGAGCGAGGTTCCGGACATGATTCCGAGGATGTGCATAGGTCTATTCTTTAGGTGGAAAATATTGGTCTAGGTCTTGTATGAGGTCGTCGTTGAACATGACGATGCCGGGCTTGTAGAGGTGGTTGCTGTTGGCGAAGTGGACGGTGTCGACCATGGGCAGCACCTTGTAGCGGTAGGGGCCCAGCGAACGCATCTGCTCTTCGAACCAGTCGTGGTTGAGGAAGGTCTTGCGGAGCTGCTCGGCATCCTGCACTTCGACGAGCAGGTAGGGGATATGGCGTTCGCGGAGCATGGCGAGGCACGCCTTCAGGGCATCCATCTGTTCGGGACGGATGGTGAGGTTCTTGCGTGGGTAGCGTTTCACTTCGAACCGACGTGCGTTGATTTCGACATAACCACCTGGCACGTAGGCGGCATCCTGTATGACGCTGTCCTCTACGAAGTGCTCGAGGCGGTGGCAGAGCAGCTGGTTGTAGAGCGAGTAGAGCCATGTGTTGAGCACCTTCATGTTGCCCATTTGCCACGCCATGCGTGTCATGGGGTAGGTGAGTGGGGCGTTGGCAAGCAGGTCTACGGCACTTTCCACTCCGTCGTGGTTCATGATGTCGGGGTGTACCTCGAAAATCACACGGCGCGGATTGAGGCTGTCGAGATAGGTCTGCAGTAGCACGAGGGTCTGCATGGGTGTCTGGTTGGAGGAGCCTAGGTTGAAGCAGTGGTAGCCTGCCGCCTCGTAGGTGCGGGTGTCGAAAGTGCGGTAGCTGTGCGACGAGCCGAGGAAGAGAATGTCGACATCGTGGTAGTTGCGGATGTCCTTGATGCGGCTGCAGAGGTGTCCGGTGCTGCCCATGGTGGTGTTGGCGGTGCGCACCCACCCGAGGTCGCCAAACACCCATAGCAGCAACGTGTAGCCCGCCACTGCCACGAGCACAAAGCACAACATTCTATATAGCAATTTTTTCATCGGTCTAAAACTGGAAATAGATAAAGGGCATCTCGTTTGTCACCATAAATGCGCCGATTAGGAATATTACGACCACATAGCCTGCCCAACGCACTACGCGGAGGCGCGGCTGGCGGAAAAACTCGTGATGCTCACCCCGATTGAGCCATTCCACTACGGTCATCAGTGTGACAGCGACGGCTATCGCCCATGCGTCGATGGGGGCTGTGATGGTGGGGGCACCGAAGTCGGATAGTTTGCCAAACATAAGTCCGTAGTAGTGGAAAGCCTGTTCGATGCTGTCGGCACGAAACAGCACCCACCCCATCACCGCCAATAGGAAGGTGAGCAGCATCTGCCCCAGCTCGCGCAGGGAGGGAAGCGCCCGCCCGACGGCCACGGTGTCGGTGTATCGACGATTTTTGCCCAAGAGGATGAGAGGGAGGAAGAGCAGTGCATGGTAGGCTCCCCATGCCACAAAGGTCCAATTGGCACCGTGCCACAGTCCGCTGACGAGGAAGATGACGAAGGTGTTGAGCACGATGCGTCCCTTGGATACACGGCTTCCACCGAGGGGAATGTAGACATAGTCGCGGAACCAAGTGGTGAGCGAGATGTGCCAACGGCGCCAGAACTCGGCTATGTCGCGGCTGAAATAGGGCACGTTGAAGTTGCGGCGCAGCCGGATGCCGAACAGTTTGGCGCAGCCGATGGCAATATCGCTGTAGCCTGAGAAGTCGCCGTAAATCTGTATGCTGAACAACACTGCCGCCAGCAACAGCGTGGAGCTGTTGAACCAGTCGGGGTGGGCGAAGATTTGGTCGACATAGAGGGCGCAGCTGTCTGCCACGACCATCTTCTTGAAGAAACCCCAGAGCATTTGGCGCAGACCGTCGACGCACTGGCGGTAGTCGAACTGCCGACTTTGTTCGAACTGTGGCAACATGCTGGTGGCGCGCTCGATAGGGCCTGCCACCAATTGCGGGAAGAAGCTGACGTAGGCAAAGAATGCCACCGGGTCGTGGGTGGGCTTTATGGTGCCACGGTACACGTCGATGCTGTAGCTGAGTGCCTGAAAGGTGTAGAACGAGATGCCCACGGGAAGCACCAGATGGAGTAGCAGATGGTCGGTCTTGCCACCGAGAAAGGCATCGGCAAACGACTGCGCAAAGAAGTCGTAATACTTAAAAGTGCATAGAATGAGCAGGTTCAGTACAATATTAGCCCAAAGAAAGAACTTGGAGGTCAAGCCCCGATTGCGCTGCTGTGCTGTAGGATGCGAGATGGCGATGCCGGAAGCATAGCTGCAGAGCGTAGTGAAGGCGATAAGCAGCAAGAAACGCCAGTCCCACCAGCCATAGAAAAGGTAGGACGCAACCACCACAAAGAGGTTCTGCCACCGCATACGATGCCCCAGCAGCCAATAGACGACAAACGTTACTGGCAGAAAGATAAGGAATTCTATGGAGTTGAACATCATATTCGGTTTGCAAAAATACAAAAAAACAGCGACAGATGAAAAAAACAATTGTTGTTTATTTAATAATTGAAAAAAAAATCATATCTTTGCAATTTGAAACTTTGGGCGTAAAATGCCTAGTTATATATATTGAACAAAATAAAAATCAACATTATACTATGAAGAAGATTATCAACACCCCCAAGGCACCCGCTGCTATCGGGCCTTACAGCCAAGCTGTTTTGGCTGGCAACACATTGTACATTTCGGGTCAGATACCCATTAACCCTGCCACCAAGGAAGTGCCCGAAGGCATCACAGCCCAGACCGAGCAGGTGATGCAGAATATCAAGGCCATCCTCGACGAAGCAGGCTTCACTTTCCAAGATGTGGTGAAGAGCACCTGTCTGTTGGCAGACATGGAGTATTTCAAACCCATGAACGAGGTTTACGCCAAGTACTATAGCACCGACTGCCCCGCCCGTGCCGCCTTTGCCGTGAAGGGCCTGCCGATGGGTGTGCTGGTGGAAATAGAGACAATAGCAGTTAAATAATGCGTAAAAGTATAAGTGCTTGAGTGTGTATATGTGAATCTTTGACTAGCACATTCGCACAATAACGAACTGACGCATTCAATCTAACACATTAACGAATTAACACAATCAAGAATATGGATTTTAGTTTTACTAAACAGGACCAGCTCTTCCTGCAGATGATTCGCGAGTTTGCAGAGAAGGAGGTCAAACCCCTCGCCGCCGAGGTGGACGAGGAGGAGCGTTTCCCGATGGAAACGGTGAAGAAGATGGCTAAAATAGGCCTCATGGGTATTCCTATCCCCACCCAGTATGGTGGAGCAGGTGGCACGAACATCATGTATGGCATGGCGGTGGAGGAACTCTCCCGTGTGTGCGCTACTACAGGTGTCATCCTGTCGGCCCATACCAGCCTCTGCTGCGCTCCCATCCTTGAGGCAGGCACCGAAGAGCAGAAGATGAAGTATCTGCCTAAGCTGGCAAGTGGCGAGTGGATTGGTGCCTTCGGTCTCACCGAGCCCAATGCCGGTACGGATGCAGCAGGGCAGCAGACCATGGCTGAGCTGGACGGTGAAGAATGGGTGCTCAATGGCAGCAAAATCTTTATCACAAACGGCAGCTACGCCAATGTCTTCATCATTATTGCCATGACTGACAAGAGCCTCGGAACTAAGGGCATTAGCGCCTTTATCGTTGAGAAGACTGACCCGGGATTCAGCGTGGGCAAGAAAGAGAAGAAAATGGGTATCCGCGGAAGCGCTACTACCGAGCTTATCTTCGAGAATTGCCGTATTCCCAAAGACCGTCTGCTCGGACAGATTGGCAAGGGCTTCGGACTGGCCATGAAGACCCTCGACGGTGGCCGTATCGGTATCGCCGCACAGGCACTGGGTATTGCGCAGGGTGCTATGGACGAGACGGTGAAGTACACCAAGGAGCGCAAGCAGTTTGGCCGTAGCATCAGCCAGTTCCAGAACACACAGTTCCAGATGGCCGACTTGGAGACCAAGGTGCAGGCGGCTCGTCTGTTGGTGCGTCGCGCCCATTACAACAAGGACAACGGCATTCCCTACAGCGCAGAGGCCGCTATGGCTAAACTCTTTGCCGCCGAGACAGCAATGGAAGTGACGACCAAGGCCGTACAGTTCCATGGCGGCTATGGCTACACACGCGAATATCCGGTGGAGCGCATGATGCGCGATGCCAAGATTACGGAGATTTACGAAGGCACCAGCGAGGTGCAGCGCATGGTGATTGCCGGCAAGTTGTTTAAATAATAATCAGAATACTCAGAGTAATCAGAATAATCCGAGAGAAATGAAAATCGTAGTATGCATAAAACAAGTGCCGGACACCACAGAGGTGAAGATTAATCCGCAGACCGGCACACTGATTCGTGAGGGCGTTCCCAGCATTATGAACCCCGACGACAAGGGCGGTTTGGAGTTCGCCCTACAGCTGAAAGATAAGTATGGTGCCCACGTCACCGTCATCACGATGGGTCTGCCTCAGGCCGAGGCTATCCTTCGCGAGGCGTTGGCTATGGGTGTCGACCGCGCCATCCTGTTGACGGACCGCAAGCTTGGCGGTGCCGACACTTTGGCAACGTCTAGCGCCATTGCAGGTGCCCTCCGCACAATGGAGTATGACCTCATCATTACGGGTCGCCAAGCAATCGACGGCGATACCGCTCAGGTGGGACCGCAGATTGCCGAGCACCTCGACCTGCCGCAGGTGTCCTACATGGAAGACCTTCAGTACGACGAGGCAACCAAGACTTTCACCATCCGCAAGCAGATGGAGGACGGCTACCAGATTCTCGAGATGCAGGCTCCCTGTGTGGTGACTGCCCTTGCTAGTGCCGTGCAGCCCCGCTACATGACGGTCAACGGCATCGTCACCTCCTACGACAAAGAGGTTGAGGTGTGGGGTGCTGACCGCATTAATGTTCCCGAAGACCGCATCGGTAAGGCTGGCTCGCCCACCTCGGTGTTCAAGTCGTTCCCCAAGCAGCTGAAGCCCGCTGGCCAGACCTTCGAGGTGACACCCGAAGAGGCTGTGGAATTAATTGTCAATAAACTGAAAGAAAAACATATTATCTAATAGCCATGAATTTACAAGATTATAAAGACGTATACGTATTTGCCGAACAGCGTGATGGCAAAATCCAGAATGTGGCTCTTGAGCTGTTAGGTAAAGCCCGTGAGTTGGCAGATGCCAACAATGAAAAGGTGGTTGCTATCCTGTTGGGTAAGAACATCAAGGGCGAGGCACAGACCTTGGTGGCACATGGTGCCGACAAGGTGCTGGTGGTCGACCACGACCTGCTGGCAACGTATCTCACCGAGCCTTACACTCAGGCTATCACCCAGATTATTAAGGATTTCAAGCCGAGCATCCTGTTGATTGGCGCAACTACCATCGGTCGTGACCTCGGTCCTCGTGTCTCGGCCCGTAACGTTACGGGTCTCACGGCTGATGCGACTAAGTTGGAAATCAGCGACGATGAGGCGCACGAGTTCCGCATGACCCGTCCTGCTTTCGGTGGCAACCTGATGGCGACGATTCTTTGTAAGAACCACCGTCCGCAGATGTCTACCGTCCGTCCGGGCGTGATGCAGAAGATGGCTGCCGACCCCAACCGCAAGGGTGAGGTTGTTGACTACACGGTTCAGTTCGACGAGAAGAAAATTAACCGTGTGAAGATTGTCAAGACTGTTAAGGAAGAGAAGGTCATCACCGACATCAGTCAGGCGAAGGTGCTTGTCAGCGGTGGTCGTGGCGTGGGCAACAAGGAAGGCTTTGCCAAACTGGAAGCCCTTGCGAAAGAACTGGGTGGCGAGGTTTCTAGTAGCCGTGCCATGGTCGATGCAGGTGTGATGGAACAGAGCCGTCAGGTGGGTCAGACGGGTAAGACCGTTCGCCCCAACCTATATATGGCTTGTGGCATCAGCGGTGCCATCCAGCACCTTGCCGGTATGGAAGAGAGCGAGTTGATTATTGCTATCAACAAGGACAAGTTCGCTCCTATTTTCAGCGTTGCTGACCTCGGTATCGTAGGCGACCTCCATAAGATCGTCCCGATGCTCACCGAACGGCTGAAGAACATATAAACGAATCGCTTTAACAAAAAGAAACAGCTTCTATCAGGTGATAGGAGCTGTTCTTTTTTGTTATCACCGCAATTTGTAATTTGATTATTCTTGTTGGCGTTATGATTTATGTTATTTTGGTAATCAATAATATATGATGAATAGATGGAAAGTACTTGTCTCTTAAGGCAAGCTAAAAGCCCTCGTGACCGATTTAGGATAGGTGACTTGAGAAATGTTATTTTTTTGATAAATGGTTAATTTTTTTTATGAAATATCAGTTTTTTTACTTATTTTTGCATTTTGTAGCTGAGGGTGTTTGTTTGATTTTGTAGAGCTGTACATATTTGATAGTTAATTTATTTCATACAAGATATATTTTTTTATGAGAGTCATCATTAGTAGAAATTACGACGAAATGTCGGTTTGGGCGGCTAATTATGTTGCCCAAAGAATCCTAGATGCTAATCCAACCCCTGAGAAACCATTCGTCTTGGGCTGCCCCACTGGCAGTTCCCCTCTAGGTCTCTACAAGCATCTGGTTGAATTGAATAAAAGGGGTGTTATCAGTTTCCAAAACGTTGTGACGTTCAACATGGATGAGTATGTGGGCTTGGATGTGAACCATCCGGAGAGCTACCACAGCTTTATGTGGACCAACTTCTTCAACCACATCGACATCAAGAAAGAGAATGTCCACATTCTTGATGGCAATGCTCCCGACTTGATTGCCGAGTGTAGCCATTATGAGGAGATGATTGAACAGGCTGGCGGTATCGACCTCTTTATGGGCGGTATCGGTCCTGACGGTCACATCGCGTTTAACGAGCCGGGCAGCAGCCTGTCGTCGAAAACGCGTATCAAGACTCTGACCACCAACACAATTCAAGCTAACTGCCGTTTCTTTGACAACGACGAGTCGCAGGTGCCCAAGCAGGCGCTGACGGTAGGTGTCGGTACGGTGATGGCAGCTCGCGAAGTCCTGATTCTCTGCAACGGTCCCAAGAAGGCTCGCGCCCTGCACCACATGATTGAAAGAGGCGTAAGCCACATGTGGACAGCCAGTATGCTCCAGATGCATCAGCACGGCATAGTAGTGTGCGACGAGGAGGCTTGCGAAGAGTTGAAGATTAGTACATACAACTACTTCAAGGACAAACAGCGCCTGGAAGGCATTGTTGACCACTATCTCCACCTGTTCTAATCAGGCGTGACAATCTAGAATCTTTGAAAGGCGGTGCATGATATGTGCCGCCTTTTATAATTGGGGAACACGCTTCTTCAGCCATGTGAGCTGTTTCTTGGCATAATGCCAGGTGTTCAGTTTGATGGCATCGGCTGGGGATGGAGTGGGGGTTGAAAAACCGTGACTGTCCCAGAGCGTGAAGAATTCTTTATATCCGACGGTGTTGAGAACGGTAAGGTGACGTAGGGGATAGAGTCGGCGTGCTTCTTCTTCGAGGCCGTCGGCAATCATCTGGTCCACACGTCTGTTGATGCGTTCGCGCAGTTCATCACGAGAGCGTTCTATGACAATAGTCTCAATATTGAATGGCCGTGGTTGTCGTGGTTGGCTGACTAACTGACTATAGGGTTTGCCGGCGGTGAGGCATACCTCCAATGCTCGTTGTATCCGCACGCCGTTGGCAAGGTCGACTTGTACGTAGTAGTCAGGGTCGAGGGTGCGCAACATGATACGCAAACTTTCTACGCCCTCGTTACGAAGCTTTTGCTGCAACATTTCGCGCAATTCAGGAGTGGGGTCGGGTAGGACAGAGATGCCATGACAAAGGGCTTCAATATACAGCCCGCTACCACCAACTGCAATAACAGTCTCATGCCGTTGAAAAAGGGAATCAAGCAAGCGTAAGGCGTCCTGCTCGAAAGTGAAGACATTGTAAGGCTTATGCACTGAGCGACAAGCAATGAAATGGTGAGGAATGGAAGCCAATTCTTCAGCAGAAGGACGGGCTACACCGATGTCCATTTCGGAGTAGAACTGGCGCGAGTCGCAGGAGACAATCTCGGTCTTCAATTGTTGGGCAAGTTGAATGGCTTGGGCAGTCTTGCCCGATGCGGTAGGTCCTAGGATGAGAATGAGCCGGTTATTCACTATTCTGAGGTTTGAGACCAAGTTCAGCGGCCTTGTCGAGCATCATCTGCCAGGCGGCAGCGCGGTCATTGGGGATAACGCCGTCGAGAATGGCATCCTTGATGGCGTCCTTGATAATGCCTATTTCGTGGCATGGCGACAACCCAAAAGTCTTCATGATGTCTTCGCCGTTGACGGGAGGTTGGAAGTTGCGAATGCGGTCCTTCTCTTCTAGTTCGACGAGTTTCTGTCTGACTATCTGAAAATTGTTCATGTAACGACGCACTTTGTCCTCATTCTTGCTGGTGATGTCAGCTTCGCAAAGGGTCATCAGGTCATCGATGTCGTCGCCCGCGTCGAAGAGCAGGCGGCGCACAGCGGAGTCGGTGACCTCGTCTTCTGCCAATATGATGGGACGCAGATGCAGCAGTACCAACTTCTCTACATACTTCATCTTGTTGTCAAGAGGGAGGCGCAGACGTGAGAATATCTTTTTGACCATCTTGCTGCCACGTGCCTCGTGGCCGTGGAAGGTCCAGCCAAGTCGCTCGTCGTAGCGTTTGGTAGCGGGCTTGCCAATGTCGTGGAGTATTGCAGCCCAACGTAGCCACAAGTCGTCGCTTTTGGCTGCCACATGGTCCAGCACCTCCAACGTGTGGTAGAAGTTGTCCTTATGACCTCGTTGCCCTACAGTATCTACTCCTTTCAAGGCGTAAAACTCAGGGAAAATGATTGCCATGAGCCCCGATTTTTGTAACAGCTTGAAACCCACCGAAGGCTTGGGCGAGAGGACTATCTTGTTGAGTTCCGTGGTGATGCGCTCGGTCGATACAATCTTAATGCGTTCGGCATTGCGCTGAATGGCTTCGAAGGTCTTGTCCTGGATGATGAAGCCCAATTGCGAGGCGAAGCGGATGGCACGCATCATGCGCAAAGGGTCGTCGCTGAAGGTGATGTCGGGGTCGAGGGGAGTACGTATAATGCCTAGATTGAGGTCGCGGATGCCGCCAAAGGGATCAAGCAGTTCGCCAAAGGTGTCGCTGTTGACCGACACGGCCATGGCATTGATAGTGAAGTCGCGACGGTTCTGGTCGTCTTCCAGAGTGCCGTTTTCGACGATGGGTTTGCGGCTGTCGCGGCGATAGCTTTCACGACGGGCCCCAACAAATTCTATTTGCCATGTTTCGTTATTGTGATGATAAATGAACGAGGCGGTGCCAAAGTTCTTAAACACATTCACTTCTATATTAGGGCTGATGGATTGGGCGGAGGCTTTTGCCAGCTCTATCCCATTGCCCACGCACACAATGTCGATGTCGGTGCAGTGGCGTTGCAGGAAATAGTCACGCACAACGCCACCCACGGCGTAAGCTCTTACGCCCAGTTGGTCAGCTGTTTCGCCAACGATGCGATAGATGGGGTTTTCGAGTGGAATTGGCATTGATTAACACAATCTCCCATTAATTCTCGTTGTAATCTACTGTGCGAACCAGATTGCCTTCTTTGTCGTAGAATTCCCAAATGCCAGTGCGTTTGCCTTCGGTGTAGTTGCCTTGGTAGTATGGAATACCGCTATCGCGATAGACGATGTAGGGCCCATCCTCAACACCTTCCTTGAAGTTCGCTTCCACCTGTGGCTTCCCGTTGGGGAAGTAGAAAAACACTTTGCCGCTGCGCATCTCGTTAGTCAGGCGTTCGGTGCTGCGGACGGTGTAGTTGCTGTAGAATTGTATCACGTCTTTGTGTTTGCCAGAACAAAAAACAACCGTGCTAGGCGTGCCGAACATGCCTAAGTCTGTGACATACACCGAATCCAGTTTCCCGTCATAGTAATTGCCTCCGTTGCGGTTGTAGAACTCCCATTGGCTGCCGTAGTCGTGACGTTTAGAAAAGTCTGCTGTGGCAAACAGTTGGCCATTGTCGAAATAGTAGTTCCACGTGCCTGTGGGTACTTCGGGCTTGCCCGAAAACTTCTTCTCGAATTGCAGCTGCCCGTTCTCGTAATACATGCGCTCGCCCACACGGGTAGGGTCTTTTTTGTCGCCTTTCTCCAGTAGCACTAGCATCGGTTTCCCGCTGGGGTAGGTTTGTATCACCTCTTCGCGGACGTGCCCGCAGGCACTGAGTAGCAGTATAGTGGCAAGTATGAGGGTTGTCTTTTTCATTATTGTGAATGTTTGATACAGTTATTTTGCTCTGAAATAGATAGTAATGGGCACGCCATGGAAGTCCCATAATTCGCGTAAACGGTTCTCCACAAAACGTTTGTAGGGGTCGCGTATATACTGCGGCAGATTGCAGAAGAATACAAACTGTGGATAGTGTGTGGGTAGTTGTGTGATGTATTTGATTTTTATCCATTTACCCTTGACGGCAGGGGGTGGGTTCTGCTCCTTGACGATGGGCAGCAGTTTCTCATTCAGCTCGCTGGTTGAGATGCGACGGCTACGTGATTCGTAAACCTCCTTGGCGGTCTCCAACACCTTGAAAACGCGTTGCTTGTTTAGTACACTGGTAAAAATGATGGGTACGTCCTCAAAAGGCGATATACGGCTGCGAATCAGCTCTTCGTACTGTTTGTGTGTCTTGTTGTCCTTCTCTATCAGATCCCATTTGTTCACCACGACGACCACGCCCTTGTTGTTGCGTTGCACCAGCGAGAAGATGTTCAAGTCTTGTTGCTCCAACCCTTGGCTGGCATCCAGCATCAGTATGCACACATCGCTGTTCTCAATGGCGCGAATGCTCCGCATTACCGAGTAGAACTCCAAATCTTCGTTCACCTTCGACTTCTTTCGCAATCCGGCGGTATCGACAAAGTTGAAGTCGAATCCAAACATATTGTATCGCGTATAGATGCTGTCACGTGTGGTGCCCGCAATAGGAGTGACGATGTTACGGTCCTGTCCGGTGATGAGGTTGATAAACGAGCTTTTGCCCACGTTGGGTCGTCCCACAACTGCTATGCGGGGCAATCCGTCGCTTTCATCGTCTTCGCCTTCGTTGAAATCTGCCACTACGGCGTCGAGCAATTCCCCCGTGCCGCTGCCGCTGATGCCGGCAATAGGGTAGGGGTCGCCCAGTCCCAGCGCGTAGAACTCCGCCAATCCTTCCATCTCTTTCGCATTGTCCACCTTGTTGGCCACCAGCAGTACCTTTTTCTTGCACTTGCGCAGCAGGTCTGCCACATCCTCGTCCATCGGTGTAAGTCCTTCACGCACGTCTACTAGGAATAGTATCGTATCAGCCTCGTCGATGGCTAGTTGCACCTGCTTGCGTATCTCTATCTCGAATGCGTCGTCGCCGCCTACCACATAGCCGCCAGTGTCGATAACCGAGAAACGTTTGCCGTTCCAATCCGACTTGCCGTATTGGCGGTCGCGCGTAACGCCCGATGTCTCGTCCACAATTGCCTTACGGCTTTCGGTCAGGCGGTTAAACAATGTGGATTTCCCCACATTGGGTCGTCCCACAATAGCTACTATATTACTCATAATTTTTCAAATCTCAATTCTTCAGTCCCACCATATTGATGCCGAACATCACATGAGCTGCCTTCACCTCTGCCAGCCTTATGCTAGACACATATTCAAGGGCAGCAAACACTTGCAGCTTTCTTCCCGGACTCACTGTCACGGCTATTCCAGGATTGCCCCACGACCAGTTGTTGTTGGCGTCTTTTGTTATCGAGTTCGCCACCGACAGTTCCATCCAGTTAAACAGGTTGAAATGTGCCGACAGCGTGTTGTTGCAGGCAAAGGGGTTCGAGTCGGTATGGTGGTTGCTAAACCATCCGTTGGTCCATTGACCCTGTAGCAGATAGCCGACCTTAAGCAGTTTTCCCAGCGATGCCGACGCACCGATATAGAGCCTAGTCGGCACACAGTACCAGAAGTCGTTCGCCTCGGTCGTGTAGTCAATCATCGCCAGTGCGCTGTCCTTAAAACGACCTATAAACGAGGTGTCTATCACACCGTTGGTGAGCAACGTGCTGAGGTCGATGCCGTCGAACGTGATGGTCACGTCCTGCTGTTTAGGCACGATGGTGAGGGGGTTCTGCTGCCAATGGGCACCGGGACCTAGGTCCACGATGCTCATGCTCAGGTCGAAGATGTTCACCTTTAGTTTGGCTCCGATGTCAAAAGAGTAGCCGAAGTTGTTGGGAATTATCTTCTTGATGTTGTCCCACTCAAATGAGAACTTTCCCAAGTCGTCAACCGACAGCTTCGCAATGCCTGCAGTGTGTATCAGAAAGTCCGATTTCAGCTGCATCGAGCTGATGTCCTCGCTGGTGGCGAGGTCTATCGACAGGTTGTCCACCGATACCGCCATCAAACCGTCCAGCACATTCACCCTTGCGCCGATGGTGAGGGGGAATATGGGTAGTTTGAATGCTGCGCCTACTGAGGCGTAGGCATACATCTGGCCGTTAAATATGTCTTTGGCTCCAAAGTCGATATGGTGGCTTTCGTTAATATTGCCCTCCGTCAGCAGCTCAACGAATCCCAGCGGTACGGTGAACGAGGTCAAATACTTCACACCCGCCGAGGCGGTGATGTGCAGGTAGTCGCTAATGGTGAAACCAAACCCCAACAGGTTGACATCGCTGTTGTGGTCGAAGTGGCAACCATATAGTTTCAGTTGGTTGAGCACATGGTTGACATTGAGTACGGTAACGTCTCTTTCGGGGTCGTATCGTAGCCCAAAGTCCTTATACGACATAGGCAGTGCCAGCTGCACGCTGGTCTTTGCCGTGGTGGCATACCAGCCCGACTCGCTGGGAAATAGTGCCGGGTTCAAACTGTTGGACCACGGCGAACGTATCGAGTGGTAGAATACTGCGTTATCGGTAATCTGCTGTGCCTGTGTGTTGCCCATAGCCATTCCCATAAGCAGCACCGTGGCGGTAAGGATATGTCTCAGCTGTTTCATAGTCGGTGTCGTTTATTTAAAAAATGGAACAATGGGTATATCTAGTGGAATTGAGAAGTCGGCGTGTGGCGACAGCACCACGTATGCGCGGATGTCTATTTTGTCGTCCATCCTCACCGCCACGTAGGGTTTGTTGCCCGTCTGCTCGTGGTTGGCGGTGTTCAGGTCTATCTTGTAGGCCAGGCTGCGGGTGTCGCACAGCTTCTTCAACTCTTTGAGCGACAGGTGTACCTTAAACTGTGCAGTCGAGGCTCCGTCCGATACCCAGGTGTCCGCATGGCCAGCCAACGGTACCACCGGTGCCGCATATATGGCACGGTCGCCCCCGAAGAGGGTGTGTAATATCTCGTTGCCCGCACCGTCGAGGAAAGTGATGTTAAACTTCAGCTCTGTCGGCAGGTAATTCTTGGTAACGAAGGCTATGTAGCAGTTGCTGTCGTTTAAGTGTAATGAATAGTTCTCCCCCTCCATTGTTTCGTCGTGGATGTTGGCCAACTGCTCGTTCAGGTTCGAAAGGTCCAGCGACAGCGTGTCGTTGTACGATACGCCGTGGCTGTAAAAGTTGAGAGGTAGTTCGAGACAGGCATGCATGTCTGCCATCATGCTGTCGACACCCAATGATTGTATACATTCATCGAAGCCCGACCCAGGCATCATCTGTTCGGTTGGAATGGTGATGCACATTCTCACGGTGTAGTCGACACTGGTCGGTCGATGTTCTATCGCGTCCTTTAGGTTGTGCTTGTTGAAAATAGATATGTTTCTAGTCTGGAGTAGTTCTACCACACTCACCTTCTCTGTGGTGATAAGCTGGGGTAGCTCCTCGGTATATCCATCCATGCAGTGGATAACGATGGACAGCGAGTCGAACGTTAGGTTAGCACCGCGTGCCACAGCCTCTTGGAACGAACTGTTCACATATCCCTTCACATCCGCGTCCAATGTAACAAGAAACTCGTTTACATTGAATTCGTTGGTGTCGAATATCTCCAACTTCTCAAACAGGTCGAAGGTCTGCGTTCCTTCGATGTACGAGTAGCTGCGTATGGTGTCAAAACTATCCTTGGTCGACCCTTTCACAGCTCCCTTGCCAGCCACCCACGACATAGTGAAGTGCTTGTTGTAGTAGTATCTGAACGACACAATGTCGTCTTCCCCAATATACACGGACACATCGTTGTTAAAGTCCAACATACCCGTGAGGGTTGCCATATCGGCCGACATTTTTGCTACCGGTATGCCGAACAACGGGTCAAACTCTCCCTCGAGCACAATGGGATGTCTCAACGCATCAAAATCCTCCTTGTCGCACGCTACCATCAGCAGCGACAACAAGAGTAACACGGTGGTAATTCGGTGTTTCATAGGCTATATTAATTATGTTAGATTTTGCAAAGATACGACTTTTTTTCCAATTGACAGACTTTATTATACAAAAAGAATCGGTTTGTGGAGACTTGTTTGCTTTTATTTGCGGAAAATTTGTATTTTTGCATCTTGTAATGAAAACTATTGTTTTATGAAACATGCTATTTCTATGTTGTTTATGCTGCTGTTGGCGGGCATCGTCTCTGCCCAGCAGACCTATACTTTTGCCCATCGCGACACGGTGGAACTGAAGTTGGATGTCTACCAACCGCAGCATCCCCGTCCCGACCATGCTTGTGTACTCTATGTCTTTGGAGGTGGCTTTGTCTCCGGCCAGCGCAACGACAAGTATTCCGCCCAATGCTGCCAACTGCTGGCAGACAGGGGCTTTGTGGCTGTTGCTATCGACTATCGTCTCTATCTGAAGCATGCTCCCAAAGTGCCTCTACTCAAGATGTATACCCTCTTCGACACCGCCATTCGCTATGCCATAGAGGACTGTTCCGATGCTGTCGCCTTTCTTTGGGATCATGCTGGCGAACTCAAGATTGACCCCACCAAGATGGTGCTAACAGGTTGTAGTGCAGGGGCAATAACTGTGCTGCAGACCGACTATAGCCGTGTGAACCACCTTCCTGCAGCATCCCACCTGCCTGCGGGCTTCGTCCCCGCCGCCGTCATACCCTATGCCGGTGGCATCCTATGTCGCAACAATGCGCTGAAATATGCCTCTGCACCCGCCCCAACATGCATGTTCCATGGTACTTCCGACAAAATTGTCAACTACCGTCGCTTTCGTGGCTCCCTCAGCACATCCCTCTTCGGAACCAATAGCGTAGCAAAAGTCTTTGCCAAAAACAACTACAATTATTGGGTGATGCGCTTCGAAGGTCGTGGTCACGAGATAGCCATCGCCCTGCCACCCACCATCGACGAGTTCTGTGCCTTTGTCGATGCCGCCCTCTCAGGCCGTGTCATGCAATACGATGCCACCTGCACCGACAAGGCCGTCCCCCTAACTGAATGGTCTAAAATGACAGTATTCGACCTCTATCTGAAAAAACACTAAAACAACATCCTCTCTATCAATTCTACTCTTTCTATCAAATCTATCCCCTCTAAATGAAAAAACTCTCACTCCACCTTCTGGCCGTAATCTTCTGCGTCTCCGCCTTTCCCCAAAATGCTCTGCCAAAACTTGCCGCCGACACCTCATCCCTGACCCTCCTAGTAGATGGTAAGCCCAAGTCCCTCCCATTGGTCAGCAAGTGGGAGAGAGGTATGGTTTTCGCCACTGACCAGCCTTTCGTCGAAGGCTCTATCAACTACCTCTATCGCGAATACTCATACTATCAGTGCGATACATGTAGTGGCTATCAGGTCGACACCTCCTCCTATTTCGTCCGTCCTAAGTCGTGGAATGGCTATCTCCAGCATCTGCACCGTTATACCCATTGGATGTATGGAGCAGAAGGCACGGAAGTGTATTATTCTGATGCTTTCAATGATTTGCGCACAAAATGTCCCGTGCTTCATCATCAACAGTTAGGCGACGTGCCGCGGATGTGGTATCCCGTGGTCAAGTATCGTGGCAAATACTATATCAGCATTGATAACCTCAACGCCATCGAGCTGACCGACAGCCTAGTTGTCTACCACGACATGGAAGTGGCTTTGTCGGCACTGCTCAATTTCAGCCGGGTAGGCGAGGACACCTACACTTGGCAGGAGCAGTCAGCATATTTCGAAGGCATCGACAGCGTCACAATACGTCCTGCCATCGGTCCCAAAGGCCTTATCAAAGGGCTGTATGTCATGACCACAGTTTGTAAAGAACTAGGCATTACCGTGCACCAGCTCGTCACTCCCGAAAGTGACATCCACCATTTCGACTTCATCGACTGGCGCAGCTCCGACCACTTCCCCCACGGCCTCCCCTACGACACCATCGATTTCGAGCAATACTAAACACCTCATTCCTGCCCATCCCAACTATCTCCCACTATTCCTTTTGTCGATGGTGACATAGCGGAGGTCGAGGGAGTTCATGGCGTTGCTGCGGAGGCCGTGGACGTTCTTATGGGTGAAGTGGAGCACTTGGTCGTAGTAGAGGATGATGACGGGGGCATCGTGCATGACCATCTGGTCCATCTGGCGGTAGAGGGTGATGCGACGCTGGGGGTCAGTGGCTCCTTTCGCCTGACGGTATAGCTTGTCGTACTGCGGATTGCTGTAGCGGGTGTAGTTGGCTCCCGCAGGGCATCGGTTGCCGCTATAGAAGAGTGACAGATAGTTCTCGGCATCAGGGTAGTCGGCTATCCAACTGCCACGAAACCAACTGCTCTTGCCTTGGGCAATCTGCTCGCGTAGGGCGGCAGGAGGATTGACATCGACTTTGATGTCGATTCCTAAGAGCCCTAGCTGCTGTTGGATGTATTTGCAGAGGTCGAGGTAGCTGCTGGTGGTGCTGAGGGTGAGGGTGGGGAGTCCCTTGCCGTGGGGATAGCCTGCCTCTGCCAGTAAGACCAAGGCTTTCTGTGGGTTGTATTCGTAGCCGTAGTTACCCACGGTGTCGAAGCCGGGCAGTCCGCAGGGTACCATGCCGCCTGTGCCGGGTTGTCCGATGCCGTTTCGGAGGTATTTCATCATCTTGGTACGGTCGAAACCGTAGTTGATAGCTTGGCGAATGCGGCGGTCGTGCAGCGGGCTTTCGGGGTTCTCCATGCGGAAGCCGAGATATTCGGTGTTGAGGAAGGGGGTGCTGACCATGTCGATACGGTCGGCATATTTGGCACGTAGCTGTCCTGTCTGGGTGAGCAGTTCGTCCTTGTATGAGGCATCGAGTGAGTTCATGAAGTCGAGGTTGCCCTTGACAAATTCAAGGAAGTTAGTCTGCTTGTCGACCACAAATGTGACGGCGACGGCATTGAGGTAGGGGAGGTGCTGGCCGAGGCTGTCGCGCTCGAAATAGTGCTCGTTGCGGCGCATCACCAGCTTGACACTTTCTTTCCACAGCTGAAGGTGGAACGGGCCTGTGCCACAGGGGTGTTGGCGGTAGTCGGCACCGTAGTGCTCCACCACTTCGTGCGGCACCACGGAGCAATAGACCATGCCCAACAGGCTGAGGAAGGGGCTGAAAGGCTGCTTTAAATAGATGACGAAGGTGGTGTCGTCAACAACTTGGAAGTGGTCGACCTCCTCAAATACCCACCGTCCGGGCGATGCCACGTCGGGGTCGAGGATTCGGTTGAAGCTGTAGAGGAAGTCGTGGGCGGTGACAGCGCGTGTGGAGTCGTCGTTGACAAAGAGAGCGTTGCGATGGAAGTAGACATCGCTTCGGAGGGTGAAGGTGTAGGTCTTCCCGTCGGGACTGATGGTCCAGCTCTTGGCGATGCAGGGCTGTGGCTGCAGCTGCTCGTCGAGGCGTATCAAGCCGTTGTAGAGCTGGCTACACGCCCAGATGATGGCTTGGTCTTTGGCGAAGGCGGGGTCGAGCGTGGCGACGCCTGCCGACTCGTTGTAACGGAATATTTGCTTGTCGCTGTTGTCGGGGATGGAGCAGGCGGCAAAGAGTATTACTCCTATGACACACCATGCAATAATGTGTATCCGTCTCATGCTTTGTTCTCAGAGTTGTAGACTACCTTGCCGTCGACTAGGGTGAGGACGACGTTTTCGCCGTGGGTGGCGTAGACGAGGTTGGAGGTTGGCTGACTGTCTGAACGTATGGATGTTGGAGTAGGTGTATTGAGTTTGACAAGGAACAGGCAGGCGGGTTGTCCAGGGGCGACAGTATGCCCGAGGGTAGCTAGGGAGAGTATCTGTTCGGCAGGGACGGCGGTGGGGTCGCCGCGCCAGCCTTTCTGCAGCAGGGCAGCGGTCTTCATCACCTCTATCATGTCGAGGTTGTTGCTCGAGGCAGAGCCGTCGGTGCCGAGGGTTACGCGAGCCCCAGCCTCAATCAGTTCGAGCATAGGAAAGCGGTAGCCGCTGCCAAGCTTGAGGTTGGAATTGGGGCAGTGGACACAGGTGATATGGTGGTCGCCGATAAGCTTGATTTCGTTGTCGGAGAGGTGTAGGGTATGGGCGGCTATGATGTTGTCGCCTAGTTGGTCGAGGATGCCCAGACGGTCAAGGAGCTCCCATGGGCGGCAGCCATGCTCACGTAGGCAGTCATTCACCTCCTTCTCTGTCTCGCTCATGTGGATGTGCATCGGCACATGCAGGTCGATGCAGGCATCGGCACAGCGGCGTAGTCCCTTCTCGCTGACCGTGTAGACGGAATGGGGCGCAATGGTGAGTTGAGAATTGAGAATTGAGAATTGAGAATTTTCAATCTCCCTTTTTAAGTCGTCGATTTCGTCGCCGTCGCCGAAGATATTGTACCCCAACATGGCACGTATGCCACTGTCTTTCACTGCCTGTGCCATTGCAGGTAGGCGGAAGTACATGTCGTTGAAGGCGGTGGTGCCGGTGGACAGCATCTCATGGCAGGCTTGGAGGGTACCTTGGTACACAAGCTCGTCGGTGAGTTTTTGCTCGGCTGGCCAGATGTATTGGTTGAGCCATACGTCGAGCGGCTGGTCGTCGCCAAGCCCGCGAAAAAGGGTCATGGGCGCGTGTGAGTGCATGTTGCACAGACCTGGGAAGACAGCCTGTTGCGAGCAGTCGATAACATCTGCCTCTTGTGGTAGGGCATTCGTATTTGCCTCTTCTACACTAGTAATAAGGCCGTTGTCAATGGTGATGTCAACGGCCTTATTGTTCAGTATTGCGTTTTGCAGTACGGTCTTCATTGTACCAATATTAGGATGTCGTTCTTCTGACCTTTCACTACGCCGCCTCGGATGTCGAATGTCTGAGTCTCATCGTTTTCGGTAACAAGTCGCAGCGTGCCTTTGGTGAGCGATGAGATGATGGGCGCATGGTTCTGCAGTATCTCAAACAGGCCACCCGTGCCAGGCAGCTGTAAGAGCTTGGCCTCTCCTTCAAAGAGGGTGGTGTCGGGTTTGGTGATTTTAACTTTCATCTTTTTAAGGTTTAAAGGTTTAAAAGTCTAAGGGTTTAGAAGGCACACTACCATCAAAGCGAAACGACCTTCTCAACACTTACACATTCAAGCATTCAAACATTCATGCATTATTTATTTTGTCTCTGCCAGAATCTTTTCGCCCTTCTCAATGGCTTCCTCGATAGTGCCCACGAGCAGGAATGCCTGTTCGGGCAGGTAGTCGACATCGCCGTTGAGTATCATGTTGAAGCCCTTGATGGTGTCTTCGATGTTGACGAACTTGCCAGGCAGGCCGGTGAATGCCTCGGCCACGTGGAACGGCTGCGACAGGAAACGCTGCACACGGCGTGCACGCGAGACGACCAGCTTGTCGGCTTCGCCCAATTCCTCCATACCAAGGATGGCGATGATGTCCTGCAACTCGTTGTAGCGCTGCAGTATCTGCTTCACCTTCTGGGCGGTGTTGTAGTGCTCTTCGCCAACCACGTCGGGCGACAGGATGCGCGACGTTGAGTCGAGCGGGTCGACGGCGGGGTAGATACCCAGCTCGGAAATCTTACGGCTCAACACCGTCTGAGCATCCAAGTGGGCGAAGGTGGTGGCAGGGGCGGGGTCGGTCAAGTCGTCGGCAGGCACGTAGACAGCCTGCACCGAGGTGATAGAACCGCGCTTGGTGGAGGTGATGCGCTCCTGCATCATACCCATCTCAGTGGCAAGTGTGGGCTGATAACCCACAGCCGAGGGCATACGTCCCAGCAGTGCCGACACTTCGGAACCTGCCTGTGTGAAACGGAAAATGTTGTCGATAAACAGCAGGATGTCGCGTCCGCCGGTCTTCTCGTCGCCATCGCGGAAATATTCTGCCAGCGTCAGACCCGACAGGGCCACACGGGCACGGGCGCCGGGTGTCTCGTTCATCTGTCCGAACACCATGGTGCACTTCGAGTCTTTCACCGCCTGCTTGTCCACTTTGCTCAAATCCCAGCTGCCCTCTTCCATGCTCTTGCCGAATTCGGGGCCGTAGTTAATAACGCCAGCCTCAATCATTTCGCGCAGCAGGTCGTTACCCTCACGGGTGCGCTCGCCCACGCCGGTGAATACCGACATGCCCGAGTATTTCTTAGCGATGTTGTTGATGAGTTCCTGAATAAGAACCGTCTTACCCACGCCGGCACCGCCGAAGAGACCAATCTTACCGCCTTTGAGGAACGGCTGGATGAGGTCGACAACCTTGATACCTGTGAAAAGGACCTCCTGGCTGGTGGCCAAGTTCTCGAATCTGGGTGGCTCGCGATGGATGCCGTAGCGTTTCTCATGCTCGGGGTCGGGCATACCGTCGATGGCCTTGCCTATCACGTTGAACAGACGGCCGTTGATGTTTTCGCTCACCGGCATTGTGATGGGGCCGCCAAGTGCCTCCACTTCCGTTCCGCGTTGCAAGCCGTCGGTGCTGTCCATTGCAATGGTACGCATCGTGTTTTCGCCAATGTCCTGCTGGCATTCGAGGATTACTTCAGTGCCATCGGGACGCACCACCTTCAGCGCGTCGTAGATGTCGGGCAGGCTGATGCCGTCTTCAAACGTCACGTCCACAACGGCGCCGATGATTTGGGAGATTTTTCCTTTTACAGTTTGTTCCATTTATCTAGTATTTTTTGTTTGCAAAAAATGGGGCATACGATGCCTTTTTGAAAGTGCGAAATTACGATTTTATTTGCAATTGGAAAAATTTTTAACAGAAAAAAATTATTAACACTTTCCAATTGTCTAGTTCTATGATAGTTTGTATAACCTCCCAGGAAGGCATCGGACAACCTTTTTCAGCTCCAATTCCATCATTACGGCAGCTATTTTGGGCAAAGGCAGCCCCGATTGCTGCGCTATTTCGTCCATCGTCATCTCGCGGTTATTCTCCAGCAGTTGTGCAATCGTCTTCTCGTTGGCGTTGAGCGTGACAAACATGCTTTGCTGCTGCTCTTTACGTCTGCGTTTGTCGAAGGTGCTTTTCCATCCCATTTGGAAAAACAGGTCGCCCGCATTGCGTATCATTATCGCTTTATTGTTGACAATAAGGTTGTTGCAGCCCTCCGACGTGCTGTCGTCTAGTCGTCCCGGCACAGCAAACACTTCGCGGTTGTAGCTGCTGGCAATGTTTGCCGTAATCAGTGCGCCGCCCCTTTCGGCAGCTTCCGCTACGATAGTGGCATCCGCCAACGCGGCAATGATGCGGTTGCGTGCGGGGAAGTTAGTCGCCTTAATCTCCGTGTGCAGAGGATATTCCGTGATTAGGGCGCCGCCCTGTTCCACGATGCGTTTGGCAAGGCCTCGGTTCTGGCTGGGGTAGATGATGTCCAGCCCGTGTCCGAGTACTGCTACCGTGGCTAGTCCGTTGTTCACCGCCGTCGTATGGGCGGTGGTGTCGATGCCGTATGCAAGACCACTTACTATCAGCGGATTGTCGGCTGCCATTTCCTCCACCAGCCGTGCCGTTGTGCTCTTCCCGTAGTCGGTCGCCTTGCGTGAGCCTACCAAGGCGACGCTGTGCGGCATGTTCAAGTCGCACGGTCCCAGTCGATAAAGCATTACTGGCGAGTCTTCGCAGCCTGCGGCATTTAGCCGTTGCGGATAGGCAGGGTCGGTAAAGAAAAGAATGTCGATATGGTATTTCATTGCCTCGGCGATGCAGGCTTCTGCCTGTGGCAGTGTACTTTTGCTTGCAATGGCGTTGATAACCCCCTCGTGCCTGCCAAAAATCTCTTTCAGCTGCGGACGCGTCATGGCGAACAATGCCTCCACGTCAGGAGTGATGTCCAGCAGCTGCCGGATGCTCTTGGGTCCGAGTCCGGGTATCAGTGTCAGTGCTATGTGGTATGGATTCAAGGCTTTATAATGTGTTTTTCATTTTTCTGCCTACCAATCTGAGGCTGGCGAACGATTGGTCGAGACGTTGCAGGCACTCCTCTCGCGGCAGCCACACCGCCTGCGTGATGCCCTCCTCAGTTTGGGGTACGGTGGTCTGTTTGCCATCGGAATGCATTGAGAACCAACTTGTTTGTTTGAGATGCCAACCACCGTATTTGTCGTATATGTGGTAGGTTTTCAATATCAGATTGCCCAGTGCGGCATTCTGTATGCCCGTCTCTTCCGCCACCTCGCGCAGTGCGGCACGTGCCAGAGTTTCACCGTGTTCCACCATTCCCTTGGGTAGGTCCCAGCGGCCTTCGCGGAATATCGCCAACAGTTCGCCGTCGGGAGCTTCCACCACCCCTCCGGCGGCTTTCACCAGACGGTAGTGGCTGTTGAGATAGTCGTGCAAGTGTCTGATACCATGACTTCCATCTACCCACACGTCGTGTCCCTCGCACAGCAGGGCGAAACAGTCGTCCAGCCGCTCGTCGTCGCACACCACGCAGCCGTTGCGCAGCGACGTGTCGCCGCCATCGTTGTCGGTGCAGTAATGCAGGTAGTGGTCGAGGTACGAAATGGTAATCGTTTTCATCATCATTTATTAACGCCCGCTGCCCTAAATTATTTTGCCCTCACGAAAAAAATCTCAATTCGTCCCGAGAAACGCCATTTTCGTCTTGCACTTATCCGTTCGTTTGCCGTTCGTTATCCGATCGTTTGCCGTTCTAGCGACGGCAAACGACCCCTCAATCGGTAAGAATCGGTAAGATGCGGTAGGAATCGGTAAGAATCGGTACGATGCGGTAGAATGCGGTAGAATGCAGTAAGATGTGGTAGCGTAGTCAAAAAAAATGTGTATAGAGCGCGCGATTTTCTGTGTCAATGAAAAAAAATGTGTATCTTTGCGGTATGAAAACTAACGACAACATGGCCGTGCAGATGGCCAATTTCTTACTGCAAGTCAAAGCGATAAAGCTTAACAACGAACATC
>CAMZFW010000011.1 GCA_947306225.1 uncultured Bacteroidales bacterium | reverse complement strand
TGCGCGACAACATGAGCCGCAACCCCGAGGAACTGGTGCAACGCGGACACAACTATGCCATCGTCGACGAGGTTGACTCGGTGTTGATTGACGATGCCCGTACACCCCTTATCATCAGCGGTCCCACGGGCAAAGACGACGAGGACCAGGAGTTTGACCGTTTCAAACCCGTCATCGAGAAACTGTACAACGCCCAGCGCGTGCTGGTGACCAAGGTGCTGGCAGATGCCAAGACAGGCCTTGCCGAGCACCCCGACCCCAAACCCGACGAGGAGTGCGCCAAACTGTTGCTACGTGCCTACCGCGGCCTGCCCAAGAACAAGGCGTTGATTAAGTTCCTCTCCGAAACCGGCATCAAGACCGTCCTGCAGCGCACGGAGAACTTCTACATGCAGGAGCAGAACAAATATATGCACATCATCGACGACGACCTCTACTTCGTCATCGACGAGAAACAGCGCAGCGTGGAGCTGACCGACAAAGGTATGGACTTCCTCACGGCCCTGGGCGAAGACCGCAACTTCTATCAACTGCCCGACATCGGCAGCATGATTGCCGAACTGGAGCACGAAAACATCTCTCCCGAAGAGAAGGCTGCACGCAAGGAGAAGATATATAGCGATTTTGCCATACAGAGCGACCGCGTGCACACGGTGGACCAGCTGCTGAAGGCCTACGCCCTGTTTGAGAAGGACGTGGACTACATCGTGGACGAGAACAAACAGGTGAAGATTGTCGACGAGCAGACGGGCCGTATCATGGAGGGCCGCCGTTGGAGCGACGGACTGCATCAGGCCGTCGAAGCCAAGGAAAACGCCAAGGTGGAGGCCGCGACACAGACCTACGCCACCATTACGCTGCAGAACTACTTCCGCATGTACAAGAAGTTAGCCGGTATGACCGGTACGGCTGAGACCGAGGCTGGTGAGTTTTGGGACATCTACAAGTTGGACGTGGTGGTCATCCCCACCAACCGACCCATCGCGCGTATCGACATGGACGACATGATCTATAAGACCAAGCGCGAGAAATACAAGGCAGTCATCGACGAGGTGGAACGCCTCATCAGCCTAGGACGTCCCGTACTGGTGGGTACCACGAGCGTCGAAACCTCGGAATTGCTTAGCAAGATGCTGAAGATGAAACGCATCCCCCACGACGTGCTGAACGCCAAACTGCACCAGAAGGAGGCTGAAATCGTGGCGCACGCCGGTGAGCCTGGACATGTCACTATAGCCACCAACATGGCAGGTCGTGGTACCGATATCAAGCTGAAGGGCGGCGTGCGCGAGGCGGGCGGTCTCGCCATCATAGGCACCGAACGCCACGAGAGCCGCCGTGTGGACCGCCAGCTGCGTGGTCGTGCCGGCCGTCAGGGCGACCCAGGTAGTTCGCTCTTCTTCGTGTCGCTCGAAGATGACCTGATGCGTATCTTCGGATCTGACCGTATTGCCGGCATCATGGACCGCATGGGCCTGCAGGAAGGCGAGGTCATCCAGCACAGCATGATTACCAAGCAGATTGAGAAGGCACAGAAGAAGGTGGAAGAGAACAACTTCGGCATGCGTAAGCGACTGCTGGAATACGACGATGTGATGAACAACCAGCGCACGGTGGTGTACAACAAGCGTCGCAACGCGCTGTACGGCGACCGTCTGAGCATCGACATCAGCAACATGTTCTACGACACCTGCGCCCTCATCTACGACGACGCTGTGGAGAATCACGACTGGGAAGGCTTCAAGATGGAGATGATTCGCGTGTTCGCCTTCGACGTGCCATTCACCGAGAAGGAGCTGTTCAATGCCCGCCACGACGATGCGGTGCAGAAGCTCTACGACGCAGTGTATGCCACCTACAAGGAACGTATGCAGCGGATTGGCGACCTCGCCTACCCCTTCATCAAGCGCATCTACGAGAACACGCGATATGTGAACGTGGCGTTCCCCATCACCGACGGCAAGAAGACCCTCAACGTCGTCACCCCCGTCAAGAAGAGCTACGAGAACAAGGGCCGCGAGGTGCAGCTCAGCATCGAGAAGGGCATCACCCTGGCCATCATCGACGACCTGTGGAAAGACCACCTGCGCGAACTAGACGAGTTGAAAACCAGCGTGCAGAACGCCAGCTACGAGCAGAAAGACCCGTTGCTGATATACAAGTTCGAGAGCTTCAACCTGTTTGAGAAGATGCTACTCGAAATCAACCGCGAGATAAGCTCGTTCCTCATCCGTGCCAGCCTGCCCGTGAAGGAAGAAACCGACATGCACGAGGCTCGCCAGCCACGCCGCGACAACCGTGGCCTGAAAGCCAGCCACGACAGCACCGCCACCGATACCCAGCGCGCCATGGACCAAGCCGCCCGCCAGCAGACCGGCGAACGCCCCAAGCCCATGCCCGTGCGCGTAGAAAAGAAGGTCGCCCCCAACGACCCCTGCCCCTGCGGCAGCGGCAAGAAGTACAAGAACTGCTGCGGCAGGAACGAGTAAATGGATGTGTTAATTCGTTAATTCGTTAATCGATATACACATTAACAAATTAACACATTCACACGTTAACACGTTAACACGTTAACATACAAATGTATTGTCCACTATAACTCCCTTTTATTACTCCCCATCTAACTCCCAATTATCGTTACAACTTATTTTTTATTCATTACATAAAGCGTTTTTGCTTTTCTTTTTGCAGTATTTTGGAAATAATACATATCTTTGCAAATCAACATTGACAACACCATGAGACGTCCAAAAATAACAGAAGCCATCAAGAGGGGGCTCGATGCGCTACCCCTCGACATAGAGGTATGGCTATATGGCAGTGAGGCACGCGGTGACGCACGTCCCGATTCCGACATCGACCTCCTCGTACTCTTCAACAAGCCAAAGGTGACCCTTCAGGACGAATACAAAATATATGATGTCACGACACCCATTGAATGGGATTGTGGTGTTGCCATCAACCCGATGATATACACCAAAGCCCAGTGGGAGTCGCGCATGACGCCCTTCCGCTTGAACGTAATCAACGAAGGAATAAGAATATGAAGACACCTATCGATTTGACCCAACAGGAACGATATGACATCGTCTGTTACCGCATTAAGAATGCAGAGAAAACGCTTGGCGAGATAGAGCACTTGATTGCCCTCAAGTATTACAATACCGCCGCCAATCGCATGTACTACTCCTGTTATTATGCTGCATGTGCTTTATTAATAGCATACAAGGTCAACACTAAGTCGCACGATGGTGTGAAACAGATGTTTAGCCAGCGTTTTATTAAGACAGGCATCCTGCCAATGCATTTAAGCAGGATATATTCCACACTCTTCAAACAACGTCTGTCGGGCGACTATGACGACATGTTTGACAATACCATTGAGTCGGTCAATGAGTTATATCCCCAAGCCTGTGAGTTCATCACCACCATAAAGGAGATGGTTGACCAATGGCTGGCCGAAAATAACAAAGATTAATTACAATCATTATCCCCAATCCATATACACAAACAATCTTAAACTATACATATGACATAAAGCTCAAAAAGAAATAACGACATAATATAAAGCGTTTTTGCTTTTCTGAATGGACCGAAATCGGGAAATTTCGTTCTATACCACACAAGAAAGGGGAAAACGTTCACGGGTATCCGTGAACTTTTCTTGTTTGTGGTATAGGTTATTCCCGAGCCTCGGTCCAGACAAAAAAGGTTTCGCGGATATTTTTTTATTGCAATTAACTATAGTTCTAATTAATAACGATCACTAACAGCGAAGGGCCGATGCTTAATAACCGGCATACTCAACAACATGAAGAAAGCACTACTCCTTCTTGCAGCACTCTGCATAGCCACGCTGGGCTTTGCGCAACAACCATTTGCTACTTTGACCCACAACGACTCGATACGGGTGTTCCATGGTATGAACGCCCTGCAGAGCGCCCATTCTGCCGCTGTGAGCGGCGACGTCATCAACCTGTCGTCGGGCGTGTTCTACTCGGTGACCATCACCAAGGCGGTGACCATCCGAGGTGCGGGCATGTTCAACGATGATGCCACCGGGCTTATCAACACTACTATTATGAACCAGTTCACCGTCAATGTGAGCGACACGAACAACCGCCTCTCCCTCATTGGGCTGTATTTCGCCAGTGGGGCACAGATGACGCTCTGCAATGCCGTCAACCCACAGTTCTTGAAATGTAGGTTTCAGACTGTTTTTCAGTCGGGTAGCAGCAGCAGCTATAATACATCGAACGCCCAGTTCATCAACTGCATCATTCAACAGTGGAGAAACGAGGGTAATCGAGCTACAGGGACGGCTTTTTACAATAGTATAATACTTCAATACTATAATCAGGAAAGCCCCGACATGCTGGTGAACTGCATCGCTTCTCTTGGTAATAATAGCGAGTACACTAACAGCAAGACCATTATGAATAGCATATTGTACTGCGACAGATTCGCTAGTGGCTCTAACAACGGATATACTAGCTTCAACACAATTGGAATCAACACAGGGAGATACAGCAGCACCTATGCTTATAACACTAGTTATTTTGACCTAACCAATATGGGAACTCATAATCTGCACAATTACCCATCATCTAGTACTTATACTAACCCGTTTAGCTTGGTATTCACCACCTTCCGTGGCACCTACAGCGACGGCATGTCGATGGCGTTGAACGACAATATCGCCACCACCATCTTGGGCGACGACAGCACACAGGTGGGCATCTATGGTGGGCAGTTCCCATGGGACCCCTCGGTGAGCAACCCCCTAATAGGCCATATCAATGCCGCCCGCCGCACCAACGCGCAGGGCATGTTGGAGGTAGATGTCGAGATACTCAGCAACGACGAAGAATAGCAACCCCTAAACCTGCCATATCATGAAACGTTTGCTACTATGTGTGGCATGGTGTCTGCTGGGGTTGTCGCTGTCGGCACAGACGACGCTGAGGTATGTCTACTGGTTCGACGAGAACTATAGCACCCGCGTCACCGACAGCATCACCGACACCAATGGGCACCTGCTGATAGAGACGCGCCACCTGCGCGACGGGTTCCACACCCTCTATATGCAGCTGGGCAGCGACACCACGGCCCGACTGCAGAACTTCATCTTCTACCTGCCGCCTCAGAGCGTGGTGGCCGACAGCTTCAACATAGACTACACCTACTGGTTCGACGAGAACTACAACCACCACTACTTGGGCAACCTTGGCAACGGCCATCTGCTGCTGGACTGCGACAGCCTGCGCGACGGCTTCCACACCCTCTACATGCAGCTGGGCAGCGGCACACTGGCGCGGCTGCAGAACTTCATCTTCTACCAGCCGCCGCAGGACCTGTTGGCCGACAGCTTCGACGTCCACTACACCTACTGGTTCGACAACAACTACAACCACCACTACACGGGCACGTTGACCGACGGCCACCTGCTCATCGCTGCCGACAGCCTGCGCGAGGGATTCCACACCCTCTACATGCAGCTGGGCAGCGGCAATGCGGCACGGCTGGAGAACTTCCTGTTCCTGGTGCCGCCCGAGCGGTTCTACGAGAATTTCACCGACTTGGTGTACTGGTTTGGCGACGAGACCACCTTTCACCGCCTCTCGCCCATGGGCGGGCCGCATGTGCTGGAAGTGCCTGAGATGGAATGTGGCGAAGAGGGCATCATACACCTGATGGCTATGGACAGCAACGGCAACACATCGCCCGTGATGAACCACACCTTCATCATGATGGACTCCTCCTGCTGTCTGCCGCCGCTGTTTGTGACGGCTGACAATGTGACCGACACGGGCGCACGGCTGCACTGGGACTACAACCGACTGGAGAGCTACACGCTGGTGTGGGATACCCTGCCCTTCACCACCCCCGACAGCAGCCACAACATGGTGGTGCTGACCGACACCACTTACTGGTTCACCGGCATGCATGCGGGCCTTACCTGCTACTATGCCATCAAGACCAACTGCGACACCAGCGACAGCGGCTGGGTGCGCGGCGAGTGGACCACGGTGTGCCGCACGCTGACCCCCTATCAGGTGGACGCTTGCGACAGCTATGCCTGGCGCGGGACGACCTATAGTGTGAGCGGCATCTACCGCGACACTGTGCCTACGGCACTGGGCTATGCGCTGGTGTGCGACAGCATCTACGAGCTGAACCTCACTATGCACCAAAGCATCAGCACAGAGCAGACAGTGACGGCGTGCCGCAGCTTCGACTGGCACGGCCGCCTGCTGACCGAGAGCACCGACACCGCCACCTACCACACCCACACCGTGGCGGGCTGCGACAGCACGGTGACGCTGCACCTGACTGTGAACCACAGCACCCACCCCGACCTGACAGAGCGCGACACCGCCTGTGGCCGCTACCGCTGGCATGAGCGCACCTACACGGAGTCGGGAGCTTACACCCAGATGCATGTCTACGACGACTCGCCCTGCCCGGGCATCGACACCCTACACTTGGTAATCCGTCCCGAATACCACACCCGTGACGAGGTGGCTATATACGCGGGCGACAGCGTCGTGTTCGGCGGCCAGGCTTACCGCACAGCGGGGGTATATGAGCAGCGTTTGCAGAGCGTCTACGGCTGCGACAGCGTGAAGGTGCTGGTGCTGCGCATAGAGCCTGTGCGCAACCAGATAGCTCGTGCCACGGTGTGCCAAGGCGAGCCTTACAGCAACGGCCAGTTCACCGTCACCGCCGCTCAGACGGCGACTGCAGGACTGCTCGTCTTGCGCGACACGCTGCGCACCGCACGCGGCTTCGACTCGCTGATACGTGGGCTTGACCTCACCGTCCTGCCCAACAACCTTGCCGCCGTGGCGGGCCTCGAACCCGCAACAGACAGCGTCATCACACGTGGCGACGTGGTGCTGCGCTGGAGCGAGGTGGCTGGTGCCACGGGCTACCGCGTCTACTTGTGGACAACAGGACAAACAATGCCCGCCACCCCCACCTACGTGACGACCAACACCTACCAGCACATACCCCTCTACCAAAACCGCCAGACCTACAACTGGAAGGTGGAGGCCTACAACCCATGCGACACCACAACAGCAACGGCACAGCATTTCCTTATCTATAAAGAGCCGTCGATGACATTGAGCAGCCACGCCCTGGCATTCGGCGAAGTGGAGTATAACGCCACCGCCCACCAAAGCCTCACCATCAGCGGCAGAGACCTGACCGACTCGATACGGCTGGCGGTGCGCGGTGCCGACTCCGCCATGTTCGCCCTCTCCGCCCCGACCCTTGACCGCTTCGGCGGCACAGTAACAGTTACCTTCTCCCCCACCGCCATGCAGCGCACATTCGATGCCTACCTGACGGTGACCGGCGGCACGACACGCGACACGGTGGCACTCAGCGGCCTGATGGCCAACTACTACCAGTTTACCGTGAGCGTGGCCGACAGCATACTGCCTGCCAACGCCCCCGTAGCCATCAGCGGCACGCTGGAGAACGCCGCCCGGGAGGCACAGGCCAATGTGGCGGTAGATGTGTATGTGAAGATTATGGGACAGACCTATCTCTACACCGACACCACCGACGCACTAGGTCATTTCGGAGCCACCTATACCCCCGTGCCGTCGGAGTGCGGCTACTATGAGGTGGGTGCCTGCCTCCACGGCAACAGCAGCCGCCAGACGATGGCCGAGTTTAACATCCCCGGCATCAGCCTGGCGTCCTATCTGCCCACATGGGAGGCGACAGAGCACGACACGCTGGCCGGAGTGCTGGCGGTACGCAACCGCTGCAATGTGACGCTACACCATATTGCCGTGGCCGCCGACTCGCTACCGGCAGGCATGAGCATAACGTTTGACACACTGACCCTGCCCCCCTTTGGAAATGGTGACCTTCATTTCACCCTGGTGGGAAGCAACGTGACAGCTGGCAGCCAATACGAGCGGGCACGCTTCACCGCCTCCTGCACCGAAGGACCACTGGGCAAGGTGGAGACCCGCTACTACTGCCACCGCCGCGTGTCCGACCTGCAGATATCGTTCGACACGATTCTGTGCGCTATCGTGCCCGGCACACAGAAAGTGGTGGACGTGGCCCTGTATAACAACACCGACAGCACGTTCAGCAACGTGAACGTGCAGACCCCTGCGGGCTTCACTGGAATGCGACCGCTGAACCTCGACAGCAGTTATATCATTGCTCCGCACGACTCGCTGTTTGTGCCCCTGCTGGTGATGGTGCCTCTGGGCACGCCATTGGCTCCCGTGACAGGCAGCATACTGGTGACGGCCGACAACGCGCAACCACAGCAAGTGCCGTTTGTCATAGACGTGGTGTCGAATGCGAAAGGCAGCCTGCGGGTGCTGGTATCTAACGAATACACCTACGCCTACGGCACCTATGTAAGCGACGCACAGGTGAGCGTGGTGGGCTACTACAATCAGCAGACCTATGCGGACGTAGTGACCGACAGCACGGGCGAGGTGACCATAGACTCATTGCCCGAAGGCTACTACCGTCTGTATGTAAGCGCGCCCGACAACAACAGCGTGGCCCGCATCATCCAGATTACTGCCGGACGGGTGAACCTTGAGCTGGTGGAGTTGGAATATCAGGCAGTGTCGTACTCGTGGATTGTTTATCCCAAAGACGTGGAAGACAGCTGGGGAGTGACACTGAACACGACGTACAAGACCAACGTGCCCAAGCCGGTGGTGGTGCTGAGTCTGCCAGAGTTTACCGTAAGGAGCGACGGCGCGTTCAGCACCTTCAACATTGTGGTGACCAACCACGGGTTGGTAGATGCCTACGATGCCACGCTGACAGTGCCCGTGTCGGACGTGTATGAGTTTGTGCCGCTGTTCGACAGGATTGATACGCTGCATGCACTGACGAGCGTGACAATTCCCTGCTCGGTACGCAACAAGGTGATATACGACACCATCGAGACCATCATACACAACTACGAAGTAATAATAGACACTATCTACACCGTCTCCACACACACGGAGACCGTCACCCGCTATGTCGACACGATAATCTATGTGCCGGTGAGCCATTGGGTGCAAGACACCATCTACGACACCGTGATGGTGTACGACACCATGCTGGTGGTAATACCCCGCCTGGAGGTGGACACCGTGATAGACTCTATCATCGACCGCATCGTCTATTACGACACCACCCTGCGCGACACCCTCTTGGTCATAACGGATGAGATTGAGCCACTGTACGGCAGTTGCGACATCTATCCCTTCCGCCTAATGGCGCACTGGAAGTGCAGCGCGGGCGGGAAATGGGTCTATGCAGGAGCCACGCTTGAGAAGATGGACTGTGACCTACCCAAGGACAGTGCTTTGGCCATGATTGGCGGCGTGGGCGACCTGACTGGCAGCAACTTTATGGACGGCCCCGGTGGCCGAAGGGATTCGACGAGTACCACGGCAAGACCCGGAACCACAAGTGAACCAGGCGGTACGACTATCAACTGGCCACAAATACCACCTCTGTTCACGCCCGACTGGGAGTGCATGCCCTGCTGGTTTAAAGCCACCATGGGAGCAGCCGACTGCTTGGGCAACATGGCGTTGGCGGTAGGCACTGCCGGATGGGGCAACAGCATCCGTGGCACACGGCAGCTGGCACGTGCAGCAAGCATTGATGCCGGCAATTACCTAAGCCTTAACCGAGCATGGCAGAGTGCGGTGCGAAGTGGCGATGTTGCCATGATATCGCAAGCAGGTATGCGACTAGGCGAAGGTTCATTGCAGGGTGCCATCCGCAGCCTGGACCAAGCAGCATATTATTCTAGATGGAATGCAATGGCGGAAGCTGCTTCAGGAGCCTCTGGTATTAATAACATCAATCAGTCCATATTAGCTCAGAACTACAATAGGGCCTACTTGCAAGGACTCATATCTATAGTAGGCATAGCTTTCCCATACGTTGGGGCCGTAGGCAGCTGCGCGATGGATGCCATTGATGTGATTGACTATTGCAGCAATGGTGCGTCGGTTGAGATACCTTGGGGATATTGCCACAACATCAGTGTCGACACCAACGTCTTCGAACTGAACCTGAGACTTGCCAAGCGGTATCAGGACACGATACAGTCTATCCGTTACCGTATTGTCAACGACACGCAGACGGTTTTCCTTGAGCATCCCGAAGTACTGAAATCTATTGTCGGCTATCTGGTCACAACAGACAGTGCCACAATACAACAGATAGAGCGAAGCTACGACACTACTATTACCACCATCGACACTACCATCCTGAGATATTATGTAGACCGTTGGAACAGAACCGTCACCTACATCAATAGGGGTTGGATGTTCCCATCGCAAGTGCCAGAAGGAATGTCGCTCGACTATTTCTACCTTGACACCAACACCACTGGCGAGCTAGTGAGGATGGAATTGACAGCCATGAGAGAGGACTATTGGTCGATAGAGGAGATGTTTGCCGCCACCATCGACTCGCTAGTGCACTACCCGCAGAAGACATCGGTGTGTGCGAGTGTGTCGCTACAGTTCAGGCAAGAGGTCGCCATGACCCGCGAGGCTTTCGAGGGTACGCTGACCATCAACAATCCCCACGACTCGAATGCCCTGCAAGACCTCTCGCTGAGCTTCACGGTCAGCGACACATTGGGTAACGACTGCTCCGACAGGTTCGACATCAGTGTCATTGGCTACGAAGGTGTTAGTTCCGACGGAACCCTTGCAGCCCATAGCACCGGCAGAGTCACCGTGCGCTTTGTGCCGCTGATGTCGGCCGCCCCGCAAGCCGAAGTACCCTACCTCTTCGGAGGCACGATAGAGTATGTCGACCCATTCACGCATGCTGACATGGCCGACGAACTAGTACCTGCACGCCTGACGGTACACCCCTCGCCACACCTACAACTCGACTACTTCGTGCCGCACGACATCATTGCCGACGACCCGCTGACAACACCCGTCATCGAGCCGAGCGTAGCGACTACCATCGGTCTGCGCCTGCTCAACGACGGCGTTGGAACAGCCAAGAATGTGCGCGTCTCGTCTCTGTCGCCTCAGATTGTGGAGAACCAGCAAGGACTGGTGGTCGACTTTACCATGGTCGGCACCTTGATGGACGGCGAGGAAAACTCGCAACCTTTGAACGACATTGCCCTAGGCACTATTGCACCCTCTCAGACACACACCATGGAATACTTGCTAAAGAGCTCGCTGCTGGGCACCATTGCGGTGAACGATGTGAACGTGATACACAACAGTTCCATCAACGACCGCGACATGAGCCTTGTGAGCGCACGTGCTCACCGGCTGGTCAAGACCGTGCTGGAATATCGTACGGGTGCCGACAGCACCCACGACTTCCTCGTCGAGAGTGGCAACACCAACCATCCTGACAGCATCTACTTCTCGTCGGGCAGGGAGACTACGGTGAACGCAGTGAACGCCGCAACCTTCGACCACTATGTGGAGAGGTTAGACACGGTGGTTCTGCCAGACAGCACCGTCGAAGTGACTCGGCTGGTCGACACGGTGGTACATCTCACGCTTTACCCCGACACGATTGGCTGGCAGTATGCCTCTACGAACGACCCCGGAGAAGGGAAATACGACATTGTGTCGTGTGTGCGCGACGACAGTGTGAACATACCGCTCGACAACATCTGGCTGACCTTTGTCGACCTGGTGGCGGGCCTCGACCCCGACTATAACAACCGTCTGCACATTGTGGATACGCTCACGGCGGTAAGGCCGACATCGTACAATGTCACCTTCCGACTGAAGGAGGATGTGCTGAAAGTTGAGAGGATACTCGATATTCCCATCAGAACTATCGGCACGACGCTCGACTCCTTCCGCGTGCAGTTCAGCCAGCCGATTATCGACTCCACCTTCACCTACGCCGACATGTCGCTGAAGTGCAACAACGGGAACGAGCTGATGGATAGCACAGTCACCGTCAGCCGTGTGGATGACACGACGTACCGTGTGGATATATCGGGTAAGACCAATGCTTTCGGCCTGTATGTGCTGAAAGTGATGGCCGACAGCATCCGCAATGGCGAAGGGTTCTACGGTGCTGGCGGACGCGAGGCCCGCTGGGTAAGGGCGAACTGCGCCACGGTGAAGGACAGCATAGCCCGTGTGGCATGCGACAACTTTACTTGGAGAGACTCTATCTATACTGCCACAGGCATATATACCGACACACTCTCACAGATGGCTGGATGTGACAGCATACTGTTGTTGAACCTTACCATCCACAGCAGCACGACTGCAATTGATACTGTCACCGCTTGCGACAGCTATACATGGCATGGCAACACTTACACTACAAGTATGTCTACACCCACGTATACAACCACCAACGCGGCAGGTTGTGACAGTGTGACCACGCTGCATTTGACGGTGAACTACAGCACCACTTCGACCGAGACCATTACCGCTTGCGACCAATATGTCTGGCACGATAGCGTATACACCGTCTCCACGTCCAATGCCCAATTCTCAACTCTCAACTCACTAGGTTGTGACAGCACTGTCACGTTGCACCTGACCATCAACTACAGCAGCTACGACACCGTGGTTGACACGGGAGCGGGCTACTATGAGTGGCAGGGCAATACCTACACCGAAAGCGGAGAATATGTATATGAAGGGCAGACAGAGGCGGGCTGCGACAGTATCGTCGTATTACGGCTGACCATCACCGAGGTGGGGATTGGCACCGTCCACAGCCTTGGCAGTATCACACTCTACCCCAATCCGACCACTGGTAGAGTGACGATTGTAAGATACAACCCCACTCTAGGGAGTGAGTATGGAGCCGATGATGTCGCCAAAGTAGAAGTGTTTGACCCCAATGGACGCATGGTTGCCACTTTCCTCGACTGTAGCGAGATTGACATCCATCAACTACCCACAGGTACATACACCCTCCGCATCACGCTAAATAACGGCATCGCTGTCAAACGCGTCATCAAACAATGACAGATCCCTGTCCTTGCGGCAGCGGCAAGAAATACAAGAACTGCTGCGGACGCAACGAGTAGCCGCACAACCGTAACAAGAACAAAAAAGAGGGAGACCTGACTGGTTTCCCTCTTTTCATTAGCGATAATGAGCAAGATTACGAATCACGAATCACTCATGCCTATATTCTTCAATGTCTTTTCCCAATAGTAGCTATCAATAGGCCTCCTTTCGATAGCACCATAGTATTTTGTGTTCGACTTTCCTCTTACCATCAAAGGAATAATTCTCTTTTGATGCAGAATCTGCTGAGTAAGGTCAGAATGCCTGCCCCCTGTATAGGCATAGTAAGGAACAAAGCGAGGATGCGACTGCAGCAGCTCTTTGCACTTCTCAACTGACCAATTGAATTCTTCGGCAGTTTTCTTAGTGGAATCGTCATGTTCATAGCCATGCATACCCACAGTCACAAGCGGACTTGTCAACGCCCACAACTGGTCATGAGTAATATACTGCTGATTCTCGGCGTAGCCCTCTCTATGGCTGACACCGTCGAGGTATTTTGGATTGATAAAAAGCGTTACAGGTATTCCCTCCTTTGCGAGGAACGGCAACACATCGAGAACTGAGGAAAAACCGTCGTCGCAGGTCAATGCCGCATAGCGACGCCAACGCGGGATACGGCTATTTAGTTTGCGATATACCTCTTCTAACGAGACAAAGGTATACCGTCGCTTCAAAACATGAATATGCTTTTTGAAATCCTCAGTCTGAGACCAATCTATCAACATATTCTGTTTCTCGTCATACTCCTCAGTCACCGCATGAAACAGAAACACTTCAATGGGTTTTCTGAATCGTTTGGCATACTTCTTCTTTATCTTTTGTACAATGGGCAATTTCGATTTAGTCCCATTATTGCATGAACAAACCCGGGTCATAATGCTACCAATAACCTCTAAAATTTAATCGTCAGCGGTCTGGGGAAGTGCATGCCGCAAAGGGTGAGGTGCTCAGTGCGGGCGCGGTCGAGGACGGCTTTGCGGGTGGCGACGGCCTGTGCAGGGTCGGCATCGAAACGGGCGCAGAACTCAGGATGGTCCAACTGTAAGGCGACGGCATGCATGATGTCGCCAACGATAAGAACATCCTCAATATTATAGATGGTATGGCCTGGAGTGTGTCCATAGGCTGGGATTGTGACGAGGCATAGAACAGAGTCGATAGTGTCGCCCGGGGTGAAACAATTGATGCGTCCCTCATAGCAACGGTCTATCATTTCAACCACCTTAGTGTCTCCCATCTTCCCTGACGACCATGCATCATATTCCGGCTGCGGAATATACAAATTGGCGGAAGGGAAGGCGGCAGTGCCGTCTGGGTTGAAGAGACCGCCCACATGGTCGAAATGGAGATGGGTAATAAAAATCTGGGATATTTCATTGGGCGAGATGTCGAGCGAGTCCAAAGTTTCCATAAGTCTACCTCCTTTGTCGGCGCCAATACCGGCATCGAAGAGGATGTAGCCGAATTCTCCAAAATCTACGAGAAACACGTTGATGCCTGCTTCTGTTTCGCCAGTAGGCATAACTTGAGTCAAAAGGCTGTCATTATAACCTTTGAACAATTCGGCAGACAGGGTTTGGTCATGGTCTTGAATGCCATAAATCTGAAATTTTTTGACACAATACACATTGTCGGGAAGAGCGTCCGACTGCGATTCAGAGGGTTGCTGTGAGCCGCTACACGCTGTCACTAGCAGCGCAGCGAGGATTGAAAGAAATGTGTTTTTTTTCATGGGTGATATTTTTATAGAAGGAATAGACTGGATAGGAGAGATAGATTAGTTGATGGGTTGGACTATTTTGCGCAGCTGCTCGATGTCGAGTTGCTGGTACTGTGTGTTGTCGGGGTCGGCAAAGAGTTTCTTATTGTTCTTATAGTTGTCTTGGTCGTACTCCATAGCCTTGAGGAAGAGGTTGTGCGCCACTGTGCGTTTGAACGTATCGAAATCCATCTTATCCTCTTCCCATTTCTTCTTCTCATCAGCGGTGAGGTATTTGCCATATTTGGTGTTCATGGCTGGCGAGATACGTTCCTTGCCCTGCGCCTCAGGGTTAGCCTCCATGATGGAATTGTAGTCGCGCGTCAGTGCGGGGAAGTCGGCCCACGCCGTGATGGTGGTCTCCAACAGCCGCAGGTTTTTGCGGCCTCTGTCGATATAAAAGCCCAAATAGGCATGGCACGGTTCGACAAATATGACAGGTTTCAGCCCAATCTTGCGCATGATGGAGGCAAGAAAGACACAGGCATCCACACAGTTTGCCTGACGGGAGTTGTACACCTCGTCGAAAAAGCGGATGTGCTGCACATTGGAGCGTTTGGTAGGCGTGGAAGTGCAGGAGATAGAGGAATAGCGAATGCCTCGTTCCAGCGCATAATACCATATTGCCTCGGCCTGTGCCAACACACTCTTTGCATCGCTTTGATAGCCCGATATCTTGTTGACTACGCCTTGCCGCATGATGTCGGTGAGGATGCTGTCGATATAGGGATGCTCCTCGTTGACGTATGCGGCAAAGAGCCAACGGTAGTCGTGGTTGCGACCTACGCTGTCGCGCACGCTGAGCAGACAATCGTTGGCAGAGCGGTAATTGATACGCAGATTCTTGATATCCACCTCCTCGTCGTTGATATAGCAGGTGAATGTGAGGTCGGCGACCCCCTGCTGGCGGGTGCGGTACAGTTGGTCGAACTTCCACTTGACCGTGGGATAGAACGTGTAGCGCATATCCTTCACAGGCAGAACCTCTTGGAAGATGGTGACATAGTTGAGCTTCGACGAGTCGATGGTGATGCGCAGCACAGCATTGCTCACTGGCGCGGTGACAGAAACCGAAAACAGCGCACCCGTGTCGGCCATAGCGTACGCAGGGTCGCTCAGGCTTGCCACGCCTAGGATAAGTGAGGGATAGAACTGGCTTTCGAAAAGAGGGTTGTAGGATGCCTCAAACCGCACCTGCGCCGGGTCGAACACCTTGGGCTTGGCATAATGGCACCCCGAGAATAAAAGTAAAAAGGTAAAACTAAAAACTAAAATATGCTTCATTTCGAATTTCGAATTTCAATTATTTAATTTTCGCTCTTATGCAACGTATGACTGATTTTTGCCAAATAGTATTCATGTCGCGTCTCTTCGAGACGCTGGAAAGGAGGGTGTTTCAATACCCCACACTGCGAAACCTATCGGTTTCTTGTATGGGGTTATTGAAATTCAGCCTCTTCGAGGCTGTTGAAAAATCAGTCAGATATAGCATAAGAGCCTTAATTTTTAATTCAAAAAAGATTTACACATTAACACATTAACACATTCGTATTGTCAAATCACTTTTCACTAATCACTATTCACTATGAAAGCATTCCCGCCACCAGTACCACCAACAATGCCACTGGCACCACATAACGAGCTAGAAAACGGAACAACCGGTAATACCCAATCTTGAGTGTGCCGTGGTTCGACAGCTCGTCCTTGACATCCTCTTCAGGCAACACCCAACCAAAGAATATGATTGTGCCTAAAGCACAGAGTGGTGGCAGATAGATGCTATTCATCCTGTCGACAAAGTCGAACAGACACAAACCCGCAATCTTAATGTGCGACAACGAACCCAGCGAGAGCGAGAAAAGTATGCCTAATGCCGTGGTCAGAACGAAGAAGAGCAACGCACCCACCACACGACGGGTGCCCGTGTGCTCACTGAACCATGCTGTCAACGCCTCTAATAGCGATATGGCACTGGTAATTGCCGCTACCATCAATAGGACAAAGAATATCGAGGCAAAAATCGTGCCCGTAGTCCCCATCGTATTGAACACATTGGGCAGCACATGAAACACCAGCCCAGGGCCACCGGCAGGTTCAAACCCACAACTGAACACAGCGGGGAATATGGCAAGACCTGCCAGCACCGCTATCAGCGTATCGCACGCCGTAATCCACATGGCAGTCTTAAAAATATTGTCATTGACAGGAATGTAAGAGCCATACACCAACAATACACCCATGCCCACGCTGAGTGAGAACAACGCCTGCCCCAGCGCAGCCAATACACCTTCGCCTGTCAACTTGGTAAAGTCGGGCGAGAAGAGGTATTCCACACCCTTGCCGGCACCCGGTAGCGTAAGACTGCGCACGCAAAGCACCAGCACCAACAACACCAGCAGCGGCATCAGCACCTTGCTCACATTCTCAATACCCTTCTGTACTCCACCAAGGATAATCACCAATGCCAACACAGCAAAAACTGAAAGGAACAGCACGGGATCCCACTGCGAGGTGGAAAACTCCTTGAAGAAGCTGCTGATGGCTCCCGAGTCAGTACCCAACGACGCCAATGTGCCACTAATCGAATTCCACACATACCCTGTGGTCCAACCCGAAATCACCAAATATTGCGATAGGATAAAGAAACTGGTAATAATTCCAAGCAGACCCACCAATCCCCATGCCTTATGCTTGGGACACAATGCTTGGAAAGCCTTGATAGGCGTGTGCTGTGCGCGACGGCCAATGACGAATTCCGACATCATCAACACCGAGCCCAACAAAAACACAAAACATAGATAGACAATAAGGAAAGCCCCGCCACCATATTTGCCGCAAATATACGGAAAACGCCAAATATTGCCCAGCCCCACGGCCGAGCCCACCGCAGCCATGATGGCTCCTAGGTTAGAAGAGAATGATTTTTGTTGTGCCATATTCTATTTAAACTAAAAGGTAAAAACTAAAAACTAAAACTTTTTTCAACTTTCAACTTTCAACTCTCAACTCTATCGAGGTTTGCGCTCACAAAGTCGCCCCACTGCTGCCTCCGGCTCTTGTTCTGTCGGCGAGGTTTCAACTCCTGTCGCAAGTCACCCAGAGGGTCGGTCTGTTCCAAAAAGCAGGTATACGCAACCGCCAGCGCATCCGATGAGTCGAGATAGCGCGGCAGGTCCTCGAATCCAAAGATGCTCTGCAGCATTGCCGCCACCTGCTCCTTGGCAGCATTGCCATTGCCAGTCACGCGCTGTTTTACGGCAGCAGGTTCATACTCGGTGTAGCTCAAGTCGCGGCTCAGTGCCGCCGCTATCGCCACCCCTTGTGCCTTGCCCAGTTTCAGCATCGACTGCACATTCTTTCCTGCAAAGGGAGCCTCGATGGCGATATGGTCGGGATGGTACGAGTCGATAATACGTTGTGTCGAGTCAAAAATCTTGCGTATGCGAAGATGAAAATCGGCAATCTGACGCAGATACAGCACGTCCATCACCACTAGTCGTGGCTTCGAGCCGTCGGTGTCGAGCAGGCTATAGCCCAATATTCTTGTTCCAGGGTCGATTCCAAGTATCAGCATCTTCGTGATTGTTTGATTGTCTGATTGCTTTAGGGTTTTAGGGTTTTAAGGTTTTAGGGAGGCGTTCAGTCCCTCAAACCTTCAAACCCTCAGTCCCTCAAACCCTCAAGCATTCATTCAAGCATTCAAGCATTCAATTAATTTTTTTGCAAAGATACAGAAAAAAATCGTATTTTTGCATTTTTAAAAAACCAAGCGAAATTAATTTAAATATAACAATATTATGGACAAACTGATTATCACCGCCGCCATCTGTGGCGCAGAAGTTACCAAAGAGCAAAATCCTGCTGTTCCCTACACCGTCGAAGAGATAGTCCGCGAGGCAAAATCCGCCGTCGATGCCGGCGCAGCCATCGTGCACCTGCACGTGCGCTACGACGACGGCACCCCCACCCAGAGCCGCGACCGTTTCCAAGAGTGCGAAGAAGCCATTCTCAAAGAGTGCCCCAACGTCATCCTCATCCCCTCCACTGGTGGTGCTGTCGGCATGACACCCGACGAGCGTCTGCAGAGCACCGACACCACTCCGCTGCCCGAAATGGCCACCCTCGACTGCGGCACCTGCAACTTCGGTGACGAAATCTTTGACAACACCATGCCCACCATGCGTGCTTTCGGCAAACGCATGATGGAACGCGGCATCAAACCCGAATACGAGTGCTTCGAGATGGGCCATCTCGACACCATCCTCACCATGGCCCGCAAAGGCCAGGTGCCCGGCGCACCCATGCAGTTCAACTTCGTCCTCGGCGTGCCCGGCTGCACCCCCGCCACCGTCGACAACCTCTGCTGGCTCGTCAAGAACATCCCCGCCGGCAGTACCTGGACCGCCACCGGTATCGGACGCTATGCCTTCCAGCTGGCGGCTCCCGCCATCGTCATGGGCGGCAACGTGCGCGTCGGATTCGAAGACAACCTCTACCTCGAGCGTGGCGTACTAGCCAAGAGCAACGGCGAACTTGTCGACAAAGTAGTACGCATGGCAAAACTGCTCGGTCGCGAAGTCGCCAACAGCGACGAAGCCCGCGAAATCCTCAGTCTAAAAAGATAAGAGCACAACATACGCCACATGAAAAAAACAATCCTTACACTGCTGACCCTCGCCCTCGCGCTGGGTGCGACAGCACAAAACGCCACCACCCACGAAGAGATGATGCGTGAGTGGCGACAGATGAAACAGAAACGCGACATCTCGCAACAGGCCAAATATAGCAACATCCCTATGGGCGAGGCCGCCGCCTCGCCCAAGGACGCGAAGGCCCTGCCCGAAGACCGCGTATGGTTCCCCGGCGAATGGGAGGAAGTGAAAGCCATCGTCGTAACACCCTACTACACCTATAAGCCCGACACCAACCTAGGTGCTGGCAATTACACTGCCGACCCCATAGTGACAGGCGTGGCGGAATACTTTAAGTACAATCCCACACGCGGATGGGTTACCACCAATATTCATGGCCCATACAAGAGCATCATGGACACCACATCCACCTTCGGCAAGGTGTTCTTCTACCTGATGGACGGCATACAGCTCGGCCACGCCGAAGCATGGGTGCGTGTGGAGAAGGCTGCCGACTCTGCTACTGTCTTACGTACCTTGGCCCGCATGAACCTGCGCCACGACAATGTGCGCTTCATCGTCGGCCCTGGCAACTCATTCTGGTATCGCGACTGCGGCCCCATCTGCTTCTACTATGGCGACGAGGACAGCGTGGCAATGATGGACTTCGAGTACTACCCCGGCCGTGCGCTGGACGACTCGCTGCCTTCGCTTATCTATCGCCAGATGAACATTCCCAACTATATCAACACCATCGAATGGGAAGGTGGCAACTGTCTGGTGGACGGTGCAGGCTTCCTGTTGTCGAGCGACGCCATATATGGTAACAACAGCGACTCCTACGGTCAGATTACTTGGGATGGACACAACATCAACAGCATCCATTACTCTACCAAGACTAGGCTCACCCAGTCGCAGACCCGTCAGGCACTGCGCAGCCTGCTCGGACAGCGCGAGACACACATCCTACCCACCTACCAATATGACGGGGGCACAGGCCACATAGACCTCTATGCCGACATGTGCGAGGAGAACGGCTTTGTGTTCTCGGTGATGCCCGACAACTACCGCACTTGGACCGACTACCGTACGGGAGCCCGCAACATCGACTCGCTTTGCTCCTACACCTCCATCTTCGACCGTGCCTACTACAAGTCCACCATTCCCTTCCCCAGTAAGGATAACGGCTCGAACTTCTCAAGCCAGACCGATTACAACGACAACTATACCCGTACCTATAGCAACCATACCTTTGTCAACAACGTGATATTGCAACCCTGCTTCTCTGCCGTGGTCGACGGTCGTCCTTCAACAACCTGGGACCGCAACAACATAGAGCAGTTGAAGGCCGCATATCCCGGCTACACCATCTACCCCGTCGACGTGCGCGAATTTGACGGCAGCGGCGGTGCCATCCACTGCGTCACCAAGCAGATACCTGCCGACAACCCCGTGCGCATACTGCATAAGAGCATCGTGGGTAGTGCCGTCGACATGCGTGGCAGCGACATCCCCGTGAGTGCCATCATCACTAACAAGAGCGGCATAGCCCATGCCGAATGCGTCTACCGCATCGACGGTGGCGAGTGGAATACCATTGCCTTGAATGCCAACGACAACAAGTACTCTGCCCTGCTTCCTACGGCCGATATCAACGAGCGCATCATCGACACCACCTACAACGAGGGCAGCCTTGTTGACAGCACGCTGAACCACACCGACACCATTACCACCATCGACAGCACCTTTGCCTATTTCGACACCGTAAGCCTCGACAGCATATACACTTACGACACCAACTACAGCTACGTCAATCACTACAACTACGACACCATCACTTACACCGACACCATTACCACGCTCCGCGACACGCTGATTACTTTCGAGTATTACATCAGTGCCACTTCTAACAATGGCAAGACCATCACCAAGCCCATCACCGCCCATAATGGAGGCTACTACAGTTTCTACTACGATGGTGGACAGATGGAGCTGGACAGTTCGCGATACGACTTCTCCACCGAGCCACGCCCTTCCACCGACATCACATTCCTATTTGATGCCAACCGAACCCACCGCGACACCAGCACCACACCCGTTCTAGATATCGACAACGTGACAGCTGAAGAAACTGCCAGTCAGTTCTACCCCAACCCCGCCACCGACCAAGCTAAGATACAGCTCAATCTGGGCAATGGCGGCAGCTACAGCGTCGACATCATCGACAATGCTGGCCGTACCGTCCACAGCAGCCATCTACAGACCGCGGGTAGCATCCTCTTCACCATCCGCACCGACCGTCTGCCTTCAGGCATCTACACAGTGCGTTTTGTTGGCAATGGCAACACCATCGTCCGCCGCCTTGTAGTACAATAATCACACAAGATGGGTTTTATCAATTCAAAATTAGGAAGTAAAAGTGGAAGTTAAAATGGACGACACTGTTGACGACCAAGCATTTGTCCTATTTAACTTCCCCTTTAACTCCCTATTTTACTCTATATCATTCAATTTATAGAAGTACCCACAAAAAACATTTAATTATGAACAAGACATTTATTCACAAAGTTATGCGGGCGGCAATGCTTGTCTGCATGACAGTCTTGTTGCAGCCCGCAGCATGGGCACAACTGGACACCATCTCTATCACTGGGACAATCATTGACACCACCAAGGTCTACGACGGCACCACCGCTGCCAACATCGTTACCCTCGGCGAAATCCCAGTGCTGCCTTACAACCAAGTGTCGATTAGTGCCGAGGCCCACTATCTCGATGCCTCAGTGGGTGTCGACAAACCCGTCATCGTCACCTTCAGCCTTAGTGGCGACGACGCCTACCACTACCTGACACCGTCGAGCATCATCCTGTATGCCGACATAACACCGTTACCGATTACAATCGATAGCTTCCAACTGCAACTCAATCGCGAATACGATGGCACCAACAACTGCGAAGTGGTCTCCCCCGGTAGCCTACTCGGCGTACTCTCCGGCGATACGGTAGGTCAAAGTGTCACAGCAAGCTATGCCACCCCCAATGTGGGTTATCTCAAGCCCATCACCGTCACCTACACCCTCACTGGTCCGCAGGCAGGCAACTACGACCTGTCATACCCCCGCTTCTTCTTAGGTAGCATCACTCGTCGAACAGTCACCCCCAACTACCCTATGTACTACGTAAAGACCATAAAGGACTATGACGGCACAGACACTGCCCGGGTATTCGACCAGCCCACACTGCAAGGAGCCGTTGAAGGCGAAGACATCGATCTGTTCACCACCGCCAATTTCGACAGCCCCGAGGTAGGTGACAACAAGACCATCTACATCCATCACCAACTACTGGGTGCCGACACGGGTAACTACAGGCTCGTGGCAGACAGCGTATACCCGATTAAGGGTAGCATCGTCCTGCCCCTCGTTTTCGACTCGTTGGAGGGCGACCATCAGTTTGTCGCCACAGCCTACGGCTTTTGCAACGACGAGCAGGTGACATTGCGCTACCACATACGCCAAGGTGTCCCTTCGTATTACCGAATCGTCTTCTCCGAAGAGGCCGCTGCCATAGGCTTTGACACTAACTGGCTAGAATGCAATGCCGAAGACAGCATCATCTCATTCGCTATACCCCACAACTGCCCTGCAGGGCACTACGAAGCCGTTATCGAATTCATGAGCATCTCCAGAACATCTAGCTACCACCCCTTTTCATTCAACGTGAATCTAGACAAAGCATACTTCGTGATACCTTTCGACGACGTTATCAGTATTGACAACAGCGGCCGTCTCGACGGACAATCCGACCGTTTCCACACGTTCCAATGGTACCACAACGATGAGCTCATCCCCAATGCCAACAAGCCCTACTACCAAGAGCTTGGCGGCCTCACGGGCAAATATGCCGTCATGGTCAACATGGGTTCCGACGACGAGGCGATGGTATGTCCCACCCACATCTACAACACAACCGACAAGGCCACCATCAGCCTGATGCCCTCGCCCGTAGTCACCACCACCACGGTCAAACTACAAGGTTTCGGAAAAAGTCAGCACCAACTACAGGTGTTCAACAGCCACGGCGTAGTAGTTCTAACCACTACCTTCGAAGGCTCACAGCACCTGCTCGACCTCTCCGCTCTGCCACAAGGCACCTACATGGTCACCATCGACGGTCATTCCACTAAAACCTTAAAACTCTAACGCCATGAAGAAGATTATCCTCACAATAGCACTGCTGGCAGGCATGACCAGCGTATCGGCACAGATGACCGACCATATCCACAACCTGCAGGTGAACCTTGGCGGTGGCATCAACACGCTCCTGTACACCCCTGTCGACGGCGAGCACACCATCGGTATGGGCGGAGTGTTTGAAATGCAATACCAATTCATGTTCAACCACCACTGGGGTTTGGCAATAGGCGTACAGGCCAACACCTTGCGCAGCTCCGCCACCTACAACTACGCCTACACCCTGCCCGGCATCATGCTGCCCGGTGCGGTGTATCCTGCCGACCTCAACATCACCTACTACAACTGGCGCGAGCAGCAGAACGTGACCAACCTAAGCATCCCCCTTCAAATAATACTGCGGGCACCCATCAGTGTCGGCAGCGCCTTCCAGATGGGATTGGGAGCCAGCTTTAACCATCCGCTAAGCTCCAGCTACAAGATGGTTGGCGGACGCTACGTCACCGAGGCCTATATGCCTCAGACCAATGTCACCTATACCGACATGGAGAATCACGGCCTTGGCACATACGACGGCGACAAAAGGTCGGGAAAACTAGATATCGCCTCCAATTTCATGGCACTCCATGCCGACTTGGGCTTTGTCTTCAACCTCAATAAGACCGCTGGATTCTACTTAGGTCTGTACGGCTACTACAGCCCTTCCAACATCAATCCCTACGATGATGCTGATGTCGACATGTATCAAAAACCCAATTCCTTTGCCTCCGACCGTGTGAGCACGGTGCACCCGCTCGAAGTGGGACTGAAAATTGGTCTCCGACTCGGTATGGGTAAAGATGTCGACTGGAAGGCAATTGCCGCTGCCGAAGCTGCTGCCGCCGCGCAGGCCGAAGCCGAGCGTCTAGCCGCCGAGAAGAAGGCTGAAGAGGAACGCTTAGCCGCCGAACAGCGTGCTCGCGAAGAGGCTGTGGCACGTGCTCGCGCCGAAGCCGAAGCCAAGGCCAAGGCCACTGCCGACTCCATTGCCCGCGTGCATGCCGCCGAGCTTGCCAAGGCTCAAGCACAGGCCGAGGCAGAGGCTGCCGCCCGTCAGCGTGCCCAAGCACAGGCCGACTCGCTGGCTCGCGCACAGGCGGATGCCGAAGCGCGCATGAGGGCGGAAGCCGAAGCTCGCGAACGTGCCGAAGCCGAAGCTCGAGCTCGCGCCAAGGCCGAACAGCGTGTGCGTGAAGAAGCCGCCTTCGTGGCTGGCTACAAGGACATCGCCTACTTCGAGACAGGCAAAGACCTGCCCATCTTTGGCGAACTGAACGAGGACTCGTGGGAGAACCTCAAGAACGTGATGGACCGCTATCCTGAAATTACCGTCACCGTCACTGGCCACACCGACAATGTGGGTAAGCCTGCCAGCAATCAGGCACTCTCACAGCGTCGTGCCGACAACATCAAGGCCATGCTGGTCAGCAAAGGCATCGACGGCAGCCGCATCCGTGCCATCGGCCGTGGCGATAAGGAGCCCATCGCCTCCAACAGCACCAAGGATGGCCGCGCCAAAAACCGCCGCATCGAAATCACCATCGGAAAATAAACTAAAAAGTAAAAAGTAAAAACTAAAAGGCTTTGCCAACAGCTAACACCTTTTAGTTTTTAGTTTTTACTTTTTAGTTTAAATTCGTTAGTCTTAGTTCGACAAGTTTTAGTTTTTAGTTTTTACCTTTAACCTTAAAAATCAATCCTCTTTTTCTGGGCAGAGGGTGGTGTATAGGTTATAGAAATCTGTGATGATTTTCTCGGGCGCGAATTTCTCACGCTGCTTCCGTCCCTTCTCTACCAGCTCGGCTCTGAGCTGTGGGTCGGAGGCAACACGCTGCATCTGCTGGGCTATGTCGTGTGGGTCGTTGGGGTCGACATAGAGTGCCGCATCACCTCCCGCCTCAGGCATGGAGGAGATTTTGGACGTAATCACCGGCACATCGCAGCACATCGATTCGAGTATGGGTATACCAAAACCTTCGAACTTCGAGACATACACACTGGCTATAGCATTGGCATACAGCGCAGGGAAGTCGTAGAAGTCGGCATTGGTGACAAGATGCACCCTATCTGTCAGTTTCAGCCGTCGGATGGTCGACATCAAGCTTCCATAATAGGTGCCGTGCGGACGGCCCACAATGACCAGATGCAAGTCTTCGGGCAGTTCGGCTAGAGCCTTGACGGCCGCTTGCTGGTTCTTGCGTTCCTCGATGCTGCCCACGCACACGAAATAGCGTTCGGGCAGTTTGTAGGTCTCTTTTGCGTCGGCTTTTTCCTGCTCGCTGACGGGCTTCCAGAAGATGTTGTCACACGACTGATACAGCACCCTTATCTTCGATTCGGGCACATGCAAGTAATTAATCAAGTCGCTCTTGGTCTGTTCGCTAATAGCCACCACCACATCGGCTATGCGGCAGGCATGACGCTGTTTTGCGCGGTGTACGCGACGGTCGAATGCCGAATAGTACTGCGGGTAGCGCCACACGATAAGGTCGTGCATCGTCACCACCTTCTTGATGGAATGGGGTATGCCATACGGCAGCTCATGACTGAGGCCATGGAAGATGTCGACCTTGTCGCCCTTGAGGTGAAACGTCACACCGTATCTTCGCCACAAGGTGGGCATGTGCCTGTCTATGCCAGAAGGCTGGCGGGTCGATATGTTGGCATAGCCTGAGAAATAACTTTTGTACTCACCCGACATATCGGGTGCATATAGAAACGACCGCACATTCTGATACTGCTGGGCCAGGCCACATATGAGCATACGGCTATAGTTGCCCAGTCCCGTCTGATTCTGAAATGCACGTTTGGCATCGAAACCGATAATCATCTCTCTGAGGGTTTACGTTCAACCTAAATTGATTTTTTCTTCAAAAGAATTTGCAAAAGTACGAAAAAATTTTGTATCTTTGCATTTTCTTACAAAAAAAATGATGGTCAGACTATCTGTTGTTATTATCACACACAACGAAGAGCGCAATATCGAACGATGCTTAGAGTCGTTGTCCGGTATAGCTAGCGAAGTTATCGTGGTCGATTCCGGCTCTACCGACGGGACCGAATCGATATGTCGACAGTACGGTGCGCGTTTCGTACACCACGACTGGGAAGGCTTCTCCTGCCAGAAAAATTTCGCCGAGACGCTTGTCACCGGCGATTGGATTCTAAGCCTCGATGCCGACGAGCAGGTGGGCGAGGTTCTTTTTGACAGCATCATAGAGCTGCTTGGCAAAGGTCCGCACGAAGGCGAAGTATATAGCATGAACCGCCTCACCAACTTCTGCGGCCATTGGATACGTCATTGCGGCTGGTACCCCGACACCAAAGTGCGCCTTTGGCAGCGCGGCACCGCACGGTGGGAGGGCGATGTGCACGAGCAGCTCGTCTTCTCCAAGCCCGTGAAGACCCTGCAGCTGAAGGGCGACCTGCTGCACTATTCCTACTACACCCTCGACGAACTCGCCACACGCCAAGCCCACTACTACCAACTTGCCGCCCAAGAGGCGTACGCCAAAGGCCGTCGCTGTGGACGCGGAGCCCTGCTGTGGAAACCCTTGTGGCGTTTCCTGCGCGACTACCTGTTCCGTGGCGGCTTCCTCGACGGCGAGGCAGGCTACACCGTCTGCCGCATGAACGCCCACTACACCTTTATGAAATACGCCACCCTAAGAGAACTCAATGTAAAATAATGCTTGAGGGTTTGAGGGACTGAGGGTTTGAGGGATTGAAGGATTAAGGGATTGAGGGATTAAGGGTCTGAGGGATTGACACACTAAAACCTTAA
>CAMZFW010000010.1 GCA_947306225.1 uncultured Bacteroidales bacterium | reverse complement strand
ATTCATTTTTTGACGAACACGAATAGCACGAATAATAATTCGTTAGATTAGTGTAGTTCGTGTTCAGAGTTAATTATCGGAGGTGACTGTATGTGTGTCAAGAGTCATCCTGACCAGCATTATGGAAGCACACGCTCTCCTTAATTCGGATTTGCACATTATGTTTGCACTTCCCCATAAAGGGGTTGAATGACAGTTTTTTCAATACTACCATAACCGCCTCGTCCTGTGCGTTTTTGATGCGATTATTTTATAATTATTTTGATTTTAACATTTATAATAGAATTATTTTATATATTTGCAAATTGAAACTTTTAAAATATTACCATTATGATGAAACTTTTATTATTTAAAATCAGCTTATTATTGACCATAGCCTTTTTTTGTACGGTAGGCAACAATGGCTATGCACAGGCGAATCCCACCGTGAGGATTATCCCCATGGGTAATAATCAGTGCGTGATTCCTGATAGGCAGTTCGCCGGCATCGCTGTGAAGGCATGTCGCGGCAACACTGTCACCTATGAGGCGATAGGAAACAATATCACGCAATACAGATGGACGGTGACGGGCGGTACCTTCACATTGTCGGCAGGGCAGGACCAATGCGTCGTCACCTGGGGCGATGGGGATATGGGAATAGTCGACGTGGAAGCCACCACTACCAACAACAGCACATGCACCGACAGGCTGGTCGTGGTGCTGGAAGACAAGCCCGAGTGCCATTCTATCACACGCCCAGCCTATATCACCAACCCGCCCGATTATGACGAAAAGGTCATTTACGTTTGTATGGGCGACAGCCTGGTGTTTATTGACAATAGTATTTCCACCACAACCCCTATTGTCAGTTATTATTGGCATTCGCCATGGGGGACATCCACCAACACGACATTCTCGTTTGTGGCACACACAATGGGCTCGTACAATGTTGAACACAGGGTGTACAATGAGTGCGGATGCTACGACGAAGAAACCATAAAGCTAATAGTTGGTGAAAGGTGTTCTCTCGAGTTGAACTGCTATGGTGCAGTCTGTGCCAACAGCAGAGCCGATTATATTGTCACAAATCCCACTTGTACAAATTATTTTTGGGATGTGGAAGGCGGCATTTTGGTGGCGGGACAAGGGGCATCCTCTATCTCTGTCGTTTGGGGCGAACCCGAGAGCGGCTACGGCATACTGACGCTCGACGGGGCACAGTGCAATTGCAGCTGCAAGTCACCCAAGTCCATCAAAGTTCCTGTTATTTCGGATGCCGTTAGCATCACAGGGAACGAAGTGGTATGTATGGACCAGAATGTGACGTACAGCCTGCCTCTTTGGGGTGGGACGGCATACTGGTGGGAAGTATCTCCCATGACAGGCGTTACCATCGGGGCTGGCGACTCAACCAACGAACTTGTGCTACGGTTCTCCACTACTGGCACTTATAATATCACAGCCCACTACCAATGCAGATTCTTGGAGTGTGGGCCTTTCTCGGATACTAAGACCGTCCACGTAAAAGACAGACTGTCCATTACGTCGCCCCAAAGCGATGTGGTCTGCAAGGACGTACCTGTCACTTTTTCCACCAATGCCACGACAGGAAGTATATGGAGCATTACCAAAGGAGGTAATACTGTGTTTGAGTCCCTCACGCCGACCACTACCCTGACATATACCTTTGCCGACGATGGCATCTACACCATTACGGCAGAAAACGCCGACTATTGCAACCATGCCACAAAGATAGTGGAAGTGCCTTTGCCGCCCCCAAAGCCCAGAAATGTCACCGGACCCGGGGAAGTGTGTCCGGGCTATTCGCAGTACTACTCTGCCACGTCGGACGGACCCGACTACATTATTGAATGGACATGGTGGATGGGCGGCTCTGATTCCGCCACCTGCACGGGCGACCATGTGATGATAACCTTCGGATCCCAGGTGAGCGACATCAGCGTGCGACAGGTAGACCGTCGCACGGGCTGTCGGTCGGCAGCGGTGCGCAAAGAGGTACGGCCGTACAGCTTCGACCCCTGGCCCTATGCGGGGTCGCTGATAAAGGTGTGTCAGGGCCAGACCTTCGAACTCGACAGGCTGACACCCAGCGACGCGACAGTGCTCTACGAATGGACTGTGGTTCCCACCTATGCTGCGTCGGTGATTGGCGACCACACGAAGCCCAATGTCAGCGTGCTGGCCAACTATAGCTACAATATGCCCGAATCAGTGGCCATGGTGCTGTGGCGCAGGGCGTGCGGCATAGAGCAGTACGACACCGCCTGGGTCCGTATCGGAGAGATTGAGCCACCCGAAATAGAATTCCCGACACCTTATTGCGCCCATGTTGAAGACCAACTAACCATGACAGCCACATCCGACTGGGCGAATGTGGACAGACTCCATTCCCATTGGGAATTGAGCAATGGTGTGTCATCGTTTCAGGTGAACGGCCTGCCCGGTAGTGTGGTGTTTCCAGCAGGCGGTACCTACCAGGTCGTCTTGTACTATGTGGCACAGCAGGGATGTACTGTCGCATGTACTAATCATGTGGAAGTGAGAGATTTCCCTTTATTCTATTTTGAAGAAAATGGAGGCTACCTATGCGTGATGGGCGGAGACCCGAATGTCACTTATAACTACGGATGGTCGACAGGGGCACAAAACATACCGTGCATACCCACGCCTACAGGAAGTGTGACCTGCTTTGTGTGTGATATTGAGAATGTCTGCTGCACCACGCTGAAATGGGAGATGCCATCACATGACGTTTGTAACCCCACACCCAACGCCTTCACTGCATCTCCAATATGTTTCAACATTATGGAAATAGGGGTAAGTCCTTCGGTTACTCTGCCAGCCACGTTGGCATTCCTATGTGGAACGAATGTGGTGGGGGTGACACAACTGACGCATCCCAACCAGCATGTGCTGGTGCCGCAGCATTGTGTGGATAATCTGCGGCTCACATGGCGTGTAAGCGGTGTGGCTTATTGTGATGAAGTCACGATTGAGCCAATAACAGGCAATATGCTCGACTTCAGCGTGGCTAGCGACTGCAACGGACATATCGTCGTTACAGACAACACCCAATACCCGTCACCACCGTATGCCATACCGCCACGTGTGGCAGAGGCGATACCGTCGGGTTCTTTGTCTGGATACCAGGTTGCGTTCCCTGCCGACGGAACGGTGGCAAAAGTGCCTGTTCTCGGTACGATAACCGAACCGACCAGTTTTATGGTCAGGGTATATGTCGGCTCGGCCCCTGGCTGCTATATCGAGTATGAGCGCACTTTCGACCCGATGCCCCGTATTCTGTCGGTGAATTTCCCCAACCCCATGTGCGAGGATATCCCGAAGGCTTTCTCGGCGGTGGCTGTGGGCTGCGATTTGGAATACCAATGGTTCTTTAACGACGGCTCATACAACTTTGGCAACGAAATATATCACACCTACGATCCGGGTACCCATCCCACCAGCCTGAAGGTGACGGACTGCCACGGGTGCGAAGTCACCATGGGTGGGAGCATCACGGTCAATGACAATCCTATTGCAGAGGGGTCGATAGAGGGATATCCACCCGACTGTTACGGCCAGGCAATGCAGCTCAACTATCATGAAGCAATTCTCGGGGCAACCCATCTGTGGACACCCACCAGTTTCACTCAGCCTACAATCAATGTGTATGCCGGGGGGGACTACATTGTGCTGGAGGAGCTGCCGACATTGGGATGTCGGAGAGAGACTTCGGGCAATACTCGTTATCCCAATGAGATCATCGCCCAAATACGGTGCCAGGGCAGCTATTGCGAAGGTGACGAGATAACGGCAATGGGCTATGCGGGCGACCAGTACCAATACGGATGGGAGTTGCGTGACCAGTACAACACATTGGTAGGGTTGTCTAACGATGCCAACTACACCTTCACGTCGCCTGCTGCGGGCGACTACCGACTGATTTTGGAGGTTAGTGAAAACAACTGCAGCGAGCGTTGCACCACCCAGTTCACCGTCCATCAACGACCTACCACACCCTCCATCGCGTTCGACGGCAATGCCTGTATCGACCAAGGACCCGTACTGCTGCGCTCGACCGACGACAGCCCGCTGATGTGGAGCAACGGCGACTATGGGACGAATACGACCTACTATACTTCCGGGCATGTGTCGGCATACTATGTCGACGCCAATGGCTGCCTGTCATATCCGGTGAGTATTGATATACCCTTCCTACCCAACTTCGACGGCCTGCTGACCGGATGCTACGGCATCTGCCCTGAGGACAAACCATACATGTCGGTATACACCTTGGGTCCGGTGGTAGGAGCATCCTATAAATGGATGTGGAACGGCTCCTCCATGGTACCTGCACCTGCCACGGTACCGCTGCCCCCGATGACAATCACACTGCCCACCTACGGCCCTGGCGTCTACCAATTGGAGATTACGAACGGCGGTTGCACAGCGCAGTCGCCCATATTGACACTTGACGAACTCAACTGCAATAGTTTGCTACCTGGCAATCAGTCACTCTCATGCAAACCTATGATAAAATCATGCAGTGCAGAAGGGTGCAGCGTGAAATACACCGCCTCGGTAACGGTCTGCAACCGCATGTCCAGTTCGCTGACCGTGGCGGGCATGAATAGTATAACAGGACCGTCAGTGTCGGTGTCCACCACGCTGCCCCAAGTCCTGCCGCCTGACGATTGTATGACGATGGACTTCACGTTCTACTATGACTTTACCACCCCCTCTGCCATGCTGTTTTCTGTCTACGACATGGCGTGGAATGAGGTAGGACAGTTTGCCCTCAGTTTGGCAGACTGCATCGAGTGCCTGGATCCGGACGAGTGCAATTTCGATGTGAAAATGTTGCAGCTTACCAACACGACGTATAGTATTTTGGACCAGGTTATCTACTTTGATATGACTTTTACCCCCACGTCGTCAGACGCGCAGATATTGGCAATATGGTGCACCGATGGGGGCGAGATGGTGAGCGGGTCGGGTGGCAACCCCTACTATGGGCTGTTCTCAATAAGCTTTGGGCAGTTAACACAGCTGGTGGAGTCGGGCAAGCCGTTCTGTTTCTATGTACTCTGTTGTGTGAAAGACATGATGCCATGCCTGAAGCAGATTTGTCTAAAACCAGACGAGGTTGAGGGTTTATACGGCGATGTCCTTCAATCCCTGTCAAAGCACAATGCAAGGAATAGGGAGGAGCCGAATGAACATAGTATGCAGCAACACTACCGCCTAGTGCCCAATCCGACGATGGGCAAAGTGTGTGTGGTGGAGGCTGAGACGGGAGCCATGGCCACCGATGTGGGCGAGGTGGAGGTGTTGTCGCAGGCAGGCCAGATGCTGCTACGGCATAGGGGAGGGGGCTGGATAGACCTGTCATCCCTGCCGACAGGCAGCTATATGGTCAGGATATACGGCACTCGCAAAATTGACAACCACAAATTGGTCGTCAAACGACGTTGATAAGTTGAAAAGTGAAACGCGGCAGCCAAATTTTCAATTTTCAATCTTCAATTTAAAAGTGGTGACGGAAAATATTGATTTTTTAAAATAATGGAACATATAAAACAGATTTTTAAAACAATGGAACAGATGAAACAGATAAAGCAAATGAAATATAAGTCAGTGGTAGTGCTGCTGATATGCCTGCTGGTGCAGGTGGGCAACACGGTGTCGGCACAGCATACGGAACTTAAGTGGCTGAGGGGTTGGGTGGGGGGGGTGGGAGACAACGTGGATCGAAATAATGGAATGGAGGGACTGGTTGTGGACGACGAGGGAAACACATACGTGGCAGGACGGTTAAAAGATAGGGCACGCTTTTTGGACAGGACAATTGCCAGTCCGGTTGACGACTCGCTGCCGGCATGCCGGTCACACGGAGTGATAGTGGCCAAATTCGATACCGCAGGCAACCTGATATGGAGGAAGGTGTGCAGAAGCAATTTGAACGGCCGACAGTCCATGATGAGTGTGTCGGGATTAGAACTAAGTGGCGACAGGCTGTATCTGCTTATGAACTTTTTTTTAGAGGCTGATTTTAATAGTTCTACTAACTGCCCGCTGCAATTGTGGTTTTTCGACACCATGTACAGCTGGCCTTTTGACTATAGGAACAACCCTAACCCCAACCATTGGATCCCGTTTTATATACCCGACAGCCTGCAACGCTTTCCGTTTAACCGGTGGGGGGGGGGTGTGTCCGCTGCCTTTGTCGTTTTCGATTTGGACGGCAATAGATTGGAACATCATAGTGTCTCTGAGAAACATCCTGGTTACCCTCACCTTGAATATCAACATGGTCCTTTTGTGGTGGACTCGAAGAAAAACATCAACCTGTTTTGCAACAAATATTCGCACGGTATGGGCAGTCTTACACCTAACAACTGGCATTACTGTATTGACGACGATACGACAAAGGTTCTGACGTATGACGAGATATACGGCTGCTCGGGCGACGGGTACGACACCGTGCCCGCATGCTTTCATCTTATCAAGATTGACTCGAACTGGAATTTTGTGGGTGGGAAGCGCTTGACCTACAGGCTGGACACCCGGCAGCTGCCTAAATTGCCCTACGTCTCCGATAGCACTTGGATAGCGTGGGATGCTGTGGGGACTCTCATCAGCGGAGTGAGCATTGACAAGGAAGACAATATTTATATGCAGGCTTGTTTACAAACTATTGAGTATGTTTCGGCATCTGTTTATCATGACACGCTCAACGTTGACCATCCCTATCGCGTATATTTTGACTCGACGCATTATGTGCGGGTGGACAGCTATCAGACCTCGCAGGGCATACCGATATACGCCAAATACGACAGCGACGGCAACCTATTGTGGCTAAACCAAATGTATATGCAAACTGAAGATACAGGGTATACGGGTTGTTATGTGATATGGAACGATTGTGTGGGCCATGTGTTACATCATCCGACAAAACTGACCTGGGATTCCAATTATGTATACAGTAAACTTTCGATATATGTGGACTGGCAACCACTTTGGTATCTGATGGGTTGGAGTTTTGAAAATCGGCCGTGGCATCCGTACAATTGGTATTTGGACAGCAACTATACCATGCAGGTGACATTGCCGGATTCCCATGCCGCCATGGAGTCAATGAGACTGGCAGGACACTTTTTTTATTATAAACCTTTTTTTGTGATGGTGTATGACCGCGAGACGGGCGTGCCTGTCCGCTGCTTCAACCCACTAGATAGTATTCCGCCCTTGGATGTATGGGAGGCGTCGGATGCGCGGTTTGGCAAAATATTAACTACCGACGACGACCTGCTGATAGGCTGTACGCGTTCGGACCAAAACGGCTCGGGCTACACGCACCGCTATCTGCTGAGGTACAACAAGCAGAGCGGGACGACAACGGTGTTGGACAGCAACTGTGCCTATGCGGCACACCAGCTGGAAAACCTGCACCCCGACGGCTGGCTGATAGGCCGTGAGCCCGAGGCTCGTTCGGGCAATCAGATCCCCTTGCTGCCTGACGGCACGGCAGATGCATGTTATGTGTCGTGCTACTACCTACCCGATTTTGACCGACGGAGACACGTGGAGGAGTGTGCTCTAGTGGAGGAGGTGAGGGTGACTCACGTGGTGGAAGACGACGTTTCGCTGACGTGGCGTGGCGGCGCGAACCACATAGCGTGGCAGGTGGCATATCTGCCCACTGATGCCGCTACCGACAGCACGGCATGGGAACACGCCCTGCTGGTGGAGACCACCGACACGACCCTGACCCTGCCGCTGGACACCTGCTGCCTGCTGCGAGTGTGCGGCATCTGCGACGCGGAGAACCGCGGGCCGTGGAGCGAGCCGGTGGAGGCGTGCCCACAGCGGCACATGGGCATCGGTACCGCGGCTCGGCAGCCCTTTGGACCCACGCTTACTCCCAACCCCGCCACGGAGGCGGTGAACGTGGTGGATGCGGCAACGGGCGCGATAGAGCGTCAGGTGATAGAGTTGGAGGTCATCTCCCCGTTGGGACAGACAGTGATGCGCCTGAGAGGCATAAGCCGCTTCAACGTGGCGGACCTCGCCAGTGGTACCTATATGGTGAAGATACGTACCCCATGCGGCACAACCCTGCGGAAACTGACGGTGCGGTGATTATGAATGTGTTAACGTGTTATTTAAACTAAAAGGTAAAAACTAAAAACTAAAATTTGTCGAATTAAGACTCACGAATTTAAACTAAAAAGTAAAAACTAAAAATTGCCGCCGCACCCGGATAATTTTCAATTTTCAACTTTCAACTTTCAATTCTCAATTTTCAATTTTCAATTTTCAAACAATCAGACAGTTGTAGGGTACCGTCGTGGTAGACGGCGTAGTTGCGATGCAGCAGCCAGTCGCCCACGTTGACATATACGCTGCCCGGTAGGCAGTCCTCCTTGACCATGGGGGTATGGCGGTGGCCGAACACGCAATAGTCGAAGTGTTCTTTCTCCAACCGTTGACGGCAATAGATGACGATGCCTTCACGGTCGTCGCCTTGGTATTCAAATATTTTGGGGTTCTTCTTGATGTGGCCTTTACGGCTGTGGTTGCTCCATGCGTGGGCGATGCCGAAGGTGAGACCTGACGGCAGGAGGGCGAAAAGACGTTGGTTGAGGCGGTTGCGGAAGATGTGGCGGATGATGTCGTAGCGGCGGTCGAGGTGTCCCAGGCCGTCGCCATGGCCAATGAGGAAACGTTTGCCATCGAACTCCAAGGTGTCGGGTTCGTCGTGCATGACAGCTCCGAGTTCGTCCTTGAGGTAGTCGAAAAGCCACATGTCGTGGTTGCCGATGAAGAAGTGCAGTGGGATGCCCGCATCGGTCAGTTCTGCCATTTTGCCCAGCAGACGCACATGCCCCTTGGGCACTACGTAGCGGTAGGTAAACCAGAAGTCGAATATGTCGCCGAGGAAGACCACAATGGCGGCATCCTGCTTCATTTGGTCTAGCAGGGTGCAGAGCTCCCGTTCGCGCTGAGGGGAGTCGGCACCGGCACCTAGGTGGGCATCGGAGATGAAGTATAGCTTGCTATTGGACATATTGGTAGCGGGTGCGCTCCACCGTGTTTTTGAAATGCAGGGTGTGAGGATTGTCGGGCATGGTCTCCTGCAGGCCTTCGAGCACCGCCTCGTAGAACTCGAAGCTGTCGGCTGGGTTGATGAGGGGGTGGTTGTTGAAGGGCTTGTAGAGGGCGATGAGCGTGGAGAGGGAGCCGAGATTGTCCTCGATGAAATGGACCACGTACTGCTGTTGCTCGGCGTAGGTGGCGGCATAGATAGAGTCGGTGATGAAATGCTCGTGGTCGAATTCCTCCTGTGTCATGTCGCCGTCGGCGAGCAGCTGGCGGTTTTTGGAGTCGGTAGCCACGATGTCTTTGAGTACTTCGGTGCCTTGGTTGGAGTAGTCTTGGAGTTGCCACAACAGCTGCGACTCACCGAATCCGTCCAGTTCGTAACTGGTGGTAAGGGAGTTGTAGTCGCCGTGAAGGACGATTTTCTCACCAAGGTCGGGCAATAGCACGATGTAGTCGGCATCGCTGACGTGGACGTTGACGAAGGTCTTGTAGGGCATGGCATAGCGATATTTGAAATGCCCTTTGGAGTCGAGGCGGACGGAGTCGAGGAAGATACGCGACTCGGGCGACATCTCTTCAATATAGATGGTTTTGTTGGCTCCGTTTTCGAGGGTGCCCTCGATGACTATTTCGTTCTTGTTGCCGCACGAGGCGAGCAACAGAGTAAGAATGAGGATGGATGATAGGGATAGGAAATGTGTCTTCTTCATGCGTGTTAGTTTATACTATGTACAACGATGGCAATCATTAGGCTGACTGCAAATAATGATATTATGAGATTTTCGATTTCACGTAGAATTGGAATGTTTTTAAACCAACCGTTCTCTAAGTTAATTTCATCGCGATAATCGGTTTTACAGCCGCGGCATATCCATCTTATCAATGCTCCTAGCCACATGAATTATGTAATTAATAGGTCTAATAGGGCGATTGCCGCCATGGCCTCGACGATGACGGGGAGACGGGGAATGTGGTTGTTGTCGTGGCGACCGTGGGGTGCGACGTGGTGCAGACCTCCGTCGCTGCTGCGACACACCATTCCGTCGGGTTGCGTGGGTGGGAGATGGAAACCGACGTGAAAAATGATGGGCATTCCGTTGCTGATGCCACCCTGTATGCCTCCGCAATGGTTGGTAAGGGTGAGGGTGTTGCCGATGCCGTGTTCGCGCCATTGGTCTGGGTAATCCTGTTGTGAGAGGCGGAAAGCATCAGGGGTGTCACCCATGGCAAAAGCCATAGCGGAGGGGATGGAGAACATGGCGTAGGCTAGGCGGGCGTTGAGTCGGTCGAAGATAGGGTTGCCGACACCTGTGGGTACGCCATTGATGGTACAGCATACCTCGTGGTCGTGGTGGGTGGAACGGAAGGTGATGCCTTTGTCGTGGAGTATTTGCTTGGCTATCGCGCCGGCTACGACACGCGCTGCCGTCTCGCGGCCAGAGGCGCGGCCACCGCCACGATGGTCGCGGATTCCGTATTTTTCATTGTAGGTGTAGTCAGCGTGACCCGGACGGCAGAGGTCGCGCAACGACTCGTAGTCTTCAGGCCGGCAGTCACTATTCTTAATTATAAAGGATAGGGGAGTGCCAAGGGTGGTGCCTTCCATCAGTCCGCTGAGCCACTCCACATGGTCGGCCTCGAGCCTAGGTGTGAGGCCTTGCGATGTTGCATTGTCGCCTTCGCGACGGCGGCGCAGTTCGTTGGTGATGAATGTGTGGTCAATGACAATTCCGGCTGGACACCCGTCGATGACACCGCCCACTGCGGGGCCGTGCGATTCGCCGAAGGTGGTCAGCCGGAATTGGTTGCCGAAAGAATTCATGCTTAACGCTGAATCACTTGTATGCCGTTGTTCTGTGGGGCTTTGTCGGGCAGGATTTCGAGCAGTTCGACCTCAAAGATGAGAGTGGAGCCGGGAGGTATGCTGCCCACCACCTGCTCGCCGTAGGCGAGGTTGTGGGGGATGTAGAGGATGTACTTGGAACCCTCTTCCATCAGTTGCAGGCCCTCGGTCCAGCCGGGGATGACCTGGTTGAGGAAGAACTCGGCAGGCTGGCCACGTTCTACGCTGCTGTCGAACACCTTGCCGTCGAGCAGTTTGCCAGTGTAGTGGACGCGCACTTTGTTATTGGCATTGGGTTTCTTGCCCTTGCCTTTTTGCACAATCTTGTATTGCAAGCCACTCTTGGTTTGGTAGACCGACTTGTTGAGGGCGTTCTCCTCAAGGAATTTCTTGCCGGCGGCAATGTTTTCGTCTTTGCTAGCCATCATTTTTTCTTGTTCTTCCTGTTGGCGTTTCTCAAACTCTTGCTGGAAGCGTTGGAGCAGCGGACGCATGGTGGCTTCGTTCCAGGTGTTCTGACCTTTGTAGCAGTCAATCATCGACTGGCCGGCAGCCTCGCCGTTGATGCCAAGGTTGTCGCGCAACCAGCTTTGGTAGATGTCCTTACCGATGGCATAAGAGGCGGAGTCGTTGAAGGTTTTGAGCACGATGGGTCGGTACATGTCGTTCATCTGCTGCTGTTTCTGGTAGGCTGCAAGAGTTTCGTTGAGGGCTTTTTGCACTGATTCGTAGGCATCGGCTTTCTGCTTGAGTATGTTGTAGTCGGCTTCAGACATGGTGGCCTTGCCGCGTTTGATGGTGACTTGCTGGGCACTGACAGCGGTGCCGAGGAGCAGGATGGTGAGTGTGAGAATGATTCGTTTCATATTGTTGTTAGATTTTTGTTTTCCATTTTTAAACTCCAATCCTTCAATACGTGATTGAAAGATTGGAGTTTTGAGTATGGGCCGTGTCGGCGTGATATCTTAATGTAAAAAGTAAAAACTAAAACTTTTAATTCTTAATTTTTTATTCCGTTTATTTGTATTCCTTGGGAGCTATGCCGTCAAGAATTTCCTTGCCGCAGATGGCGAGGGCGAGCATCTCGTTTTCGCCTTTGTAGACTTTCACGGGGGCAATCCAGCTGATGCGGTCGGTAATCATCTGCATCCAAGGTTTGCTGTAGGCTATGCCGCCAGTGAGCAAGATGGCATCGACCTTGCCGCAGACGACGGCGGCGAGGCGGCTGATTTCGAGCGATACCTGATAGCAGAAGGCATCGACGAGGAGCTGGCACTTGGCATCGCCTGCAAGTGCTTTCTTCTCCACCTCGTAGGCATCGTTGGTGCCGAGGTAGGCCACGAAGCCGCCTTCGGCGGTGACGATTTTCTTCAGCTGGGCTTCGGTGTACTTGCCCGATGTGGCCACTTCGATGAGTTTGCTAGCGTTGATGCTGCCGCAACGGGTGGGCGAGAAGGCACCGAGGCCGCAGAGGGCGCGGTTCACTTCGACGCAACGGCCATGCTGGTGGATGCCTACACTGACGCCGCCGCCCATGTGGGCGATGATGAGGTTGAGGTCTTCATAGTGTTTGCCGAGCTCGCGAGCGTAGAGCTTGGCAGTCATTTTTTGATTGAGGCAGTGCCAGATGACACCCTCGTGGCTGGGGTCGAGGTCGAAGATGGGGTGTCCGGAAATCTTGGCATATTCGGGACGCTCGTCCACGATGCCGGGGTCGGCGATGTAGGCGCAGTCGAGACCAATCTCTTTGGCAATGGCATCGCTGATGAGTGCGCCGAGGTTGCAGGCGTGTTTGCCCTGAATACCGGCGTGGCACTCTTCCTTCATCAGGTCGTTGACGCGGTAGCAACCGCTCTCACAGGGGCGGGTGAGGCCGCCACGACCCATCACAACGGCAATCTCGTCGGTGCCGACACCATGGCGTTTCACCATGTCGAGTATGGCATCCTTGCGGTAGTCGAACTGGTCGGCCACTTCGTGGAACTTCTGAATCTCCTCGATGGGGTGAGACAGGTTCTCGGTAAATATCTCAGTCTCGCCTTCGTAGATGGCAGCCTTGGTAGAGGTTGCACCGGGGTTGATGACTAGGGTGTATTTCTTATTATTCATAATGGTATGTTGTGTTTAGTTAATTTCGTTGCCGCATAAAAAATGCAAAATTCGATTTGCAAAAATAGTAAAAATTTTTGAATAATTGAATATTGTGATGTTTTTTTAACAAAAAAAGTAATCTTAAAGTAAAAAGTAAAAACTAAAAACTAAAACTTTTTCAACTCTCAACTTTTAATTCTTAATTTTTAATTTTTAATTCTCAAAGCAATCAAACACTCAAACAATCAAGCAATCAAACAATCCCTAAACGTGTCTGCTGCGTTTGAGGAGGAATGGGAGCAGCACTTGGTTGAAACCCTGTTGGGTGTCGATGGGCTGGTAGTCGATGCGGTAACGGATGGCGTGCTGCTTGATGTCGGCGGTCTGCCGGGCCATCTGTTCGTGATATTTTTCTGCCACCTCGGAAGGGAGTATCTTCAGATGCCGTCCGCTTTCGAGGTCGATAAATTCTGTGGGGCGGTTGGGGTAGTCGAAGTCTATTTCGTGCCCGTGGTGGAGGGTGTGGAATAGGATTACCTCGTGTTTGCAGTGGCGCAGGTGTCGTAGGGCATCCATCATGGGGTCGCGGTCGTCGGGTTTGACAAGCGCGTCGGTGAAGATGACCACCAGCGACCGTCGATGCAGCTGCTCGGCGGTGAGATGGAGTGCTTCGGCGATATGGGTGGGCTTGAGGGTTTGCAGTGCCTGCTTGGGCTCTTGGCGAAGCTCCTTTTCTAGTATTTCGAGTAGGTATTTCTGATGGACGCGGCTGCTGTGGGTGTCGGTCTGCAGGTCGATACCGTCGCTAAGTAGGGTCAGGCCGAAGGCATCACGCTGTTTCAACAGTAGTTCGCTCAATACAGCGGCGGCATAGCAGGCAAAGGTGATTTTATTGGGGTGTTCCAGATTGCCATGTCCTTCTACGGGTAAGAGCATCGAGCTGCTATGATCGATGACTAGTTGGCAACGAAGATTGGTCTCTTCCTCAAAGCGTTTGAGAAAGAGCTTGTTGGTACGGCCATAGAGTTTCCAGTCGATATTGCGGGTCGACTCGCCAACGGTATATTGGCGGTGCTCGGCAAATTCAACAGAAAAGCCATGAAATGGACTTCTATGCAGGCCGATGAGGAAACCTTCCACAATCTGGCGTGCAAAGAAGTCCAGCGACTTGTATTTCTCTAGTTCGAAAATGTTCGAAATGGTTTAAGGGTTTAAATGTTTTAAAGGTGAGCAAGCCTTTGAAACCATCCGGCTACTGAATAGCGAGCTGCCTACAGCAGTGCGTCGATTTTGTCGGTGAGGGTGCTTTTCTGCACGAGTCCGACGCTCTTGTCCTTGGGTTCGCCATTCTTGAAGAAGAGGACGGTGGGTACGTTGCGGATGCGGTACTGTGCGGCGATGGAGGGGCATTCCTCCACGTCGGCCTTGCAGATGGCGGCCTTGCCTTCGTACTCGTTGGCAATCTCTTCAACAATGGGAGCGAGAGCCTTGCAGGGACCGCACCAAGTGGCACCAAAATCGACCATGACAACAGGATTGTCGGCTAGTACTTGCTTGAAATTTTCTTCTGTGATGTTGATTTCCATGATGTATTGATTTGTTTAGTGAATAATCATTGCGACTGCAAAAATACGCAAAAAAATCGTTCTATAACCTCCCTTTTTGAAAAAAAATACTTATCTACATCCTCTCTGCTGTTAATAGTTTTGTCATCAATCGGTTGTGTCGATAGAAAAAAAAGCTGTTGATAATTTATACATTATTATGTTTTGCCATAAGAGTTTTTTTGCGTAATTTTGCAAGCTAAATGAAATCTCACGTATTATTAGAAAGAACTATATATGAAACGTTTTTGCTATATAAGTGCCCTGTTGTTACTCATGTTGCCTGTCGGTCTGCGGGCACAGCATCATTCCAACAATGCTGAGGCGATGGACATGGCCGACCAGTTTGTCACCAACTACGACAGCCTCCTCAACAGCTATGTCATCAACAAGTATGCCGCTTCCACCCGTCGCCACCGTGCCAATATCAACACCGACTACGCTTTCGACCAGGTTCCCGACAGTGTGATAGCACGTCGGTTGCATTCGTTGCATACTGTCATCCCCATGACCTTCAATGCCGAGGTGCGCTCCTACATACGTATGTATCTCAACCGTATGCGTGGCCGTCTCGACGTGATGCTCACCCTGTCGGAATTCTACTATCCTATCTTCGAAGAGGCGTTGGCGCGCTACGATGTGCCCGAAGAGTTGAAGCACCTCACCATCGTCGAGTCGGCAATGAACCCCAATGCCACCTCGCGTGTGGGTGCGGCAGGTCTTTGGCAGTTCATGTACACCACTGGCAAGAATTACGGACTTGAAGTCAACTCCATTATCGACGAGCGGCGCGACACCTACAAGTCATCCGATGCTGCCGCCCATTATATCCATGACCTCTATAAGGTGTTTGGTGACTGGCATCTCGCCATCGCCGCCTATAATTGCGGTCCCGGCAACATCAACAAGGCCATTGCCCGCTCGGGCGGCAAACGCGACTTTTGGCAGATATATCCCTACCTGCCTCGCGAGACACGCGGCTATATCCCGGCCTTTATTGCCGCCACCTATATCATGAATTTCTATCCCGAGCACGGTCTGCACCCCAAGCGTGTCACGATTCCCCTCCGCACCGACACCGTGATGGTCGAGCGCAACATGCTGTTCACCTACATCAACAAGTATACCGGTATTGAGATGGACGAGCTCCGCACCCTCAATCCTCAGTACCGCATCGACATGATTCCCGGCGAGGGCGGCTCGTACCCCCTTTGCCTCCCCACCGACAAGATGGGCGACCTTATCCGTTGGGCAGACTCCATTTTCCTCGCCTCCGAGGATTCGCTCAGCCGTAGGACTGTCGCCGTCAAGGCTGCCGCCAGCGACGAGCCCCGTCCCGCTGCCAGCCAACGCAGCAGCCGCAAAAACTCGCAGGGCAGCTCCTACCATAGAGTACGCCGTGGCGAGACGCTCACCTCCATCGCCTCCAAGCACGGCACCACCGTCTCGAAAATCAAGAAACTCAACGGCCTCAAGTCCGACCGCATCCGCGAAGGACAACGCTTGAAAGTAAAATAACAAACATCGCCAACGCCATGAAAAAGATGCTTCTCTCTATTTGGAAAGTCATTAAGAACAAATATGTCGCGGTGACGCTGGTATTCCTCCTTTTCTACTTCTTCCTGGGGGAAAACAATGTGTTAGTCACTCACCAGCTAAAGCGCGAAGTGGCAGAACTCAACAAGGAAATTGACCTTCTTGAGCACGACATCAAGCAAGACAGTGCCGAAGCCGAATCGCTGATCGGTAATATGGAAGCCCTCGAGACTTATGGGCGCGAACACTATTATATGAAGCGCGACAATGAGGATATCTACATTATCAAGGATTAGCATTATCCTTCTGTCACTACTCCTTTTTACCTCTTGCGAGGCGCTGAAGAACTTTCTCTCACGCGACTTAGAAGAGGAGGACTACTCTGTTGGCGAACTCTATGTCGACGAGTACGTTTCTGAGGTGCCATACGTCCCCACACCCTCTGCCGAAGCCAAGGCGGCAGGACGTGTCAACTCGTTGGGAATCGAGCGTGCCCCCGGCGATAACGAACAGCTCTACGATGCCATCGAAGCGTGGATGGGCACCCCGTACAAGTATGGGGGCACCACGAAGGAGGGTGTTGACTGCTCTGCCTTTGTCGGGCACATTGTCCGAGAGGTCTACCAGCGTCGGCTGCACCGTGTGGCAAACGATATGCAACAGGATGTAACCCTGATTACCAAAAGCGAGTTGCGCGAGGGCGACATAGTATTCTTCACCAACAGCAAAGGACGTGTCTCCCATGTGGGCATATACCTCAAAGACGGACTCTTCGCCCATTCCTCCACCTCCCGCGGTGTCATTATCAGCCGCCTCGACGACAGCTACTGGAGCAAGCACTTCTACAAAGGCGGTCGCCTCAACTAAAACACACTAGTTCCCCCTCACCTCGCGTTGTGCAGGCGGGCGGTAATCTGCCTGCCGCTGTGCGTCACCAGCGTCAGCAGGTAGGGCGCCTGTCCGTGCGTCACGATGGGCAACGCGCACAACAGGGTGCATAATGCACAACCTACCCTACATCAAATGTTAATTAAATCTAAAATCTTTCGTAATCACTATAATACAATGTATTACAAAATACAATCTTTCTCTAACTAAGGCTTTTCAACAGTTTTATTCAGTCCTATCTTAACCCCTCTTCCACCCCTCCGTCAAAAAAGTTATCATCATCTTTCCAACCGCCTACCACCTGCCTTGTCATTCTATCCTGGCATTGCCGCGACAACGCACCTAAATGCCCATATTTCAATATTTTTGCCCATAATTGTTTGTCGCCTCAGTTTGTTCCCCTCACGATAACAGCACTTTAACATTACATCAACGGTATTTCAACACTAAAAAAGTGTAGAAATAGTGTTGAAGTAGTGTCGAAGTAGTGTTGAAATAGTGTTGATGTAAGGTCGAGAAGGGTGCGGGATGTCGGAGACAGTCAGTTGGTAAGTGAGCAGAGGGTGGCGTGGGTGATTTGGACGAGGTCTTGCGGGGCTATCTTGAATTGGAGGCCGCGCACGCCGGCACTGACAAAGATGTGGTCGAACAGCATTGCACTCTCATGCAGATATGTAGGGAAGGCCTTCTTCATGCCGATGGGGCTGCATCCGCCACGAATGTAGCCGGTGAGTGGCAGCAGCTCCTTTTGGGGTATGAGGTCGCACTTCTTGTTGCCCGATACTTTGGCGGCCTTTTTCAGGTCTACTTCCTCGGCACCGGGGATGACGCAGACGAAATATCTGCTACGGTCGCCTTGCAGCACCAGGGTCTTGAACACCTGTCGGATGTCTTCGTGCAGCTGGTCGGCGACATGTTGCGCGCCCAAGTCGGTTTCCTCCACTTGGTAGGGGATGAGTTCGTAGGGTATCTTATGGCTGTCGAGCAGCCGTGCGGCATTGGTTTTCTTCATGGCTAGGTGGGCTCGAAGGGTTTATGATTCGAACATGAGTTGTCGATGGATGTGCAGCACCTGCCGGGTGCGGGGGTTGCCCTCGTAGTTGAGCACCACATAGTCGGCCCGCATCATCTTCTCTTCGGCACTGAGCTGGTTGCGCATCCGTGCCAGCAGTTGTTCGCGGGTGGCGTGGTCGCGCTGCTCTAAACGGCGCAGGCGTTCTTCCTCTTCGAGGTATACGCATACCACGCGGTCTACCAGTCGGTCGAAGCCGTATTCGTAGGCGATGGCGGTCTCGAAGATGACGTAGGGGGCTGCGGCGTTGGCTCTGACAAACCGCAGGAAGTCGTCCCACACACGTGGATGGATGAGGGCGTTGAGGCGTCGCAGCGCGTCGGGGTCGGAGAATACTATCTGTGCGATGGCTTTCTTATCAGCCTGTAGCTTGTCACCGTCAGCCATCATCACACTGTCGCCGAAGAGTGCGCGTATCTGTTGCAGGAATGCCGGGTCTTGGTAGTAGCCGCCTGCTACTTCGTCGGCCACAAAGCAAGGGATGCCCAGCTTGCGAAACTCGTTGAGGACGGTGGTCTTGCCACAGCCAATGCCGCCAGTGAGGGCTATGAGGAGGGGTCTATCGGATGATGACATACTGAATGGTGGAGGGTGAAATCTGTTTGACGCGGGTGCCTGCAGGGAAGAGCGTGGCGCGTACGGGCAGGGTCTGCGACTTCTCGCCGGCGGTATAGTCGACAGCCAGATGCACCATGTCGGGAGTGATGTTGTGATAGTCTCTCACGGGAACCCATAGTGTCACGTCGACCCGTTCGGGATGCAGACGCACCTGCAGCTGGTTGTCGCCACATTGGAAGCGGACAGGGATGGAGAGGGTCTTTTCGACGTAGCGGTCGATGGGGAGGAAGAGGCGCACGCTGTCGACGGAGCTGCGCAGGTCGGGGTGACGCAACCATACGGGGTCGAGTGCCAGGGTGACGTGGCAGCTGTCGTTGAGGTTGCTAAGGTGTGCCTCACTAGTGGTGAGCTCGGGTATTTGCTGAAGGATGGCAGGGTCGCCATAGAGCCATACGGTGTCGGGCTCTATGACGGGTGCGCCGGAGAGTCCGCACTGCTCCGCAAAGGAGAACTCTACGTTGCGCAGCAGTGGCACATAGCCCCGCTGTCCACGCTCGGTGAGTGAGAGTGTGAGTTGTTCGACATTGCTTTTTACACCGTGGATGCCATGGAAGGCAAACTGCTTCATCATGTCGTCATACAGCGCATCGCCCACTTTCACGACGGTGTCGCCTGCGGTGGTTATCCTGTAGGGCTGTCTCTTGACGGCATTGTAGCGGCCGATGGCAAGGAAGCAGTTGGAACGGACGGTGATGGGCAGCAGGGTGTCGGCATGGGTCACAACATATCGTGCGGTGTCGTAGCCCGTCCATTCGACACGCACCTGCAGTGGGTAGTCGTTATGCTCCGACATGGTGACTCCCAGCCATACGATGGCTGTGATGAGCAGGATAATCCAAAATGAACGATGCCGGAACATGTTTGAATGTGTGAATGTTTGATTGCTTGAATGCTTGATTGTGTTAATGCTTGAGTGGCTGACGCGGTCAAAACACTCAAACACTCAAGCAATCAAGCAATATTCAACTATTTCTTTGTCTCGGTCTGCTGCTGGGGAAGGGGCTGCACCATCGACTTCTCGACGGTGACGACCACGCCGTTGGATATTTCGACATCGACGGTGTTTTCTGCCACTTCGTGTACCTTGCCGTAGATGCCGCCGCTGAAGCTGACACGGTCGCCTTTCTTCAGACCGGCACGGAACTCACGCTCTTTCTTCGCCTGCTTCTGCTGTGGACGTATCATCAGTATCCACATGACGACGAAGATAAGGATAAGCCATATTAGCATACTGTTGCCACCACCTTGTGGGGCGGCCTGTAGGATAGTGAATAGGGGGGTGTTCATTTGTTTGTGTGTTTGGTATTTTTAATCTTAATGGTTTGTCTACAATTAGTTGGCCACTTGGGCGACTATCTTCAGCACATTCTTTGAGGGCTGGGCGTTAGAGCTCACGGTCACTTCTTGGTATTGCTGCCCGGTCTTGCCTTGTGAGTTGAAGGTGACGGTGATATAGCCGTCGCCACCGGGTTTGATGCGGCCACGGGGATAGTCGGCGACGGTGCAGCCGCAGGTGGCGGAGCAGCCGCTGATGACGAGGTCGCGCTTGCCTTTGTTGACGAAGTGGAAGCTATAGGAGATGCTTTCGCCTTGGCTGATGCGTCCAAAGTTGTGCAGGTCGCAGTCGAAAGCCATCGTGGGCATAGGCTCGGTGGCATCGTAGCCTTCCGCACTGTTGGGGTTGTGGATTAGGTCCACGTCGATGTCGCCTTGCTGCCTTCCGTGGTTACAGCCACAGACAAGCACCAGTGTGAGCATGAGTATAGTAAGGAAATGTCTCTGCATAAACGGGTTTTATTCGGTTGGATATTCACGGTTGTCGAGGTCGGCAAGCAGGTCGGGGTCGATAAGGCCGCGACCTGATTTGTTGATGCGCCCCGCTGAGCGCAGCTCAATGATGAACTTGTCGAGGATGCCGTTGATAAATAGTCGGCTGCGTTCGGTGCTAAACTCCTTCGACAGTTCGATATATTCGTCCACTGTGACTCCCTCGGGAATGGAGGGGAATTCGGTGAGCTCGGCAACGGCCATGTTCAGCAGCAACACATCCATATTGGCAACACGGTCGAAGTCCCAGCCGCGCAGGTTTTTGCGTATCAAGGCTTCAACCTCGTCGCGGTGGCGTAGCGTCACCAGCAGCAGGTGGTGGGCAAACTCAAAGGCATCGACATCCTTGTCGTATCGCTCGTCGTGCATCAACGGAACGAGGGTCGCCTCGTCGAGTGTGTTGTCGAGCCCCTTCAGCATCATGAAGTTGTACTGGGCTATCTGGTCGTAGTCGTCTTCCCACAGCAGGCTTTGCGACTGGACGAGGTCGCGAAGGGCCTCGTGGTTCATTAGGAATTTAAACACCTTGAGGGCGAACTGTTGGTCGTTCTCGAACGTGGGTGCTGAGGTCAGGTAGCTCTTATATTCCCCCAGCCGTGTTATGGAGAGATAGGCCTGGCGGAACGCTTCGTCGTATTCCACACGGCTCCAGTTCACCTTGCTCTCCTCGATATGGTGGCGCACATCGTAGTTGTCGGCCAGCCGGTTCACGAAGATGTTGTTAGGCAGCCGTAGGTTGGGGTTGCGCTCCTCTTCTGTAGGAAGATATTTGTGCTGGGCCTCAGTCATTATCTGACCTGCAACTTCTACCAAGTGGACTAGGGCGGCAATCTGTATGGTGCCCAAATCGTTCAGGCGGTTGATATGATGTTTGAAGTTACGTTCGGCAATAGGGATGTCCACGGGGTCTATCATCGAGGCATAGACGGCCTGCAGTACTTTTGAGCGGAGGAAATGGCGGGAAAGCATCTTTATAATGAAAACTTATTAAATTCGTTAATACGTCAACTCGTTAGTCAAAATGAATTCGTTAATTCGTTAATGTGTTAATTCGTTAATCAATTGAAAGAATTCGTTAATTTGTGAGTCTTTGATGCACCAAGGACTAACACATTCACACGTTAACACATTCATATCACAATGTTAATTATCTTGTTAGGTACGAATACGACGCGTTTGGGTTCCTTGCCGTCGAGCCATTTCTGTGCCAAGGCATCGGCTTTGACGGCGGCAATGGCCTCTTCCTGACTGATGCCGTTGGGCAGCTCCAGGGTGAGGCGCATCTTGCCGTTGAACGACACGGGGTAGGTAAACGTGTCCTGCACCAGCATGGCGGGGTCGTAGTCGGGCCATTGCGCCACGCATACGCTATCTTCATGCCCCAGCTGGTGATACAGCTCTTCGGCAATATGCGGGGCAAAGGGTGCCAGCAATACCACCAGCTTGTCCAGCACTTCGTTGCTCACCTGCTTCATGCCGCCTAGGTCGTTGGTGCAGATCATGAAGGTGGAGACGGAGGTGTTGAACGAAAACCGCTCAATGTCTTCGGTTATCTTCTTGATGGTCTGATGCAGTATCTTCAGCTGCGGCTTGTCGGCAGGGGCATCGGTACGGCTGTCAAACAGCTTGCAGAATTTCTTCAGGAAGCGGTGCACACCCTCAATGCCGTTGGTGTCCCATGGCTTCGCCTGCTCCACTGGGCCGAGGAACATCTCGTACAGGCGCAGCGTGTCGGCACCGTAACGTGCCACCAAGTCGTCGGGATTCTGCACGTTATACATCGACTTCGACATCTTCTCAATCTCCCAGCCACAGACGTAGCGTCCTGCGGCAGCCTTATTATCGCCAGGCATTGCCTGGTCTTCTAGTTCGAAGCGGGCGTTGGCAAACTCGGGTCGCCACTGGCGGAAACGCTCGATGTCGAGGATGTCGTTGTTGACGATGTTGATGTCGACATGGATGGGCACCGTCCGTTCCTCACGGCCGGGGATATTCTTGGAGACGAACAGGTTGTTGTCCTCCTTGCTGCGATACACGAAGTTGCTCCTACCCTGTATCATGCCTTGGTTGACCAGCTTCTGGAAAGGCTCCTGCTTCACGCTCATGCCTATGTCGTAGAGGAACTTGTTCCAGAAACGGGCATAGATGAGGTGCCCTGTGCCATGCTCGGCACCGCCCACGTATAGGTCCACATTCTGCCAATACTCCACGGCATCCTTACCGAAATAGGCCTCGTCGTTGTGGGGGTCCATATAGCGCAGATAGTATCCGCTCGACCCTGCAAAGCCCGGCATGGTGCTCAGCTCTAAGGGGAAGACGGTCTTGTTGTCAATCTTCGAGGTCTCCACCACGCAGCGGTTCACCTCGTCCCAAGCCCACACTTCGGCATGACCCAGCGGAGGTTCGCCTGTGGCAGTGGGTTTGAAATCCTTCACCTCGGGCAGCAGCAACGGCAGGCACTCCTCGGGAATGGTATAGGGTCGGTTATTCTTATAGTAGATGGGGAACGGCTCGCCCCAGTAGCGTTGGCGGCTGAAGATGGCGTCGCGCAGGCGGTAGTTCACCGTGCGGCTGCCGATGCCCATCTCCTCAATCTTGTCGATGACGGCTGCCATCGCATCCTTCACCTTCATGCCGGTGATGAAGCCGCTGTTCACGCTGTAGCCCGTCTTGGCATCCATGCTCTCTTCCCACGTCTCGGGGTCGGTCAGCTGGTGTGGGTCGAGAGCCACCACCTGACGGATGGGCAGGTTGAAATGGCGTGCGAAGGCAAAGTCGCGGCTGTCGTGCGCCGGCACTGCCATGATGGCACCCGTGCCGTAGCCCGCCAGCACATAGTCGCTCACCCAGATGGGTATGCGTTCGGCAGTGAGGGGGTTGATGGCAAAGGCTCCGGTGAACACGCCGCTCACCTTCTTCACCTCTGCCTGACGCTCGCGCTCCGAGCGGTTCTTGGCCCACGCTACGTAGGCCTCCACCTCCTCACGCTGCTCGGGGGTGGTAATCTGCTCTATCATCTCATGTTCGGGACAGAGCACCATAAAGGTCACGCCGAAGATGGTGTCGGGACGTGTGGTGAAGATTTCGAAGCTGGGCACAGGCTCAGGAATGCCCTGTCCTATATAGGCTTGCGCACCGGGCAGCACGTCGGCATTGGCCTTCACGTCGAGCGGGAACCATACCGCCGCGCCCTCGCTGCGGCCTATCCAGTTGCGCTGTATCTCTTTCAGGCTGTCGGTCCATTCCACCTCGTTCAGTCCGTCCACCAGCCGTTGGGCGTAGGCGGTGATGCGGAGGCTCCACTGGCGCATCAGCTTGCGCTCCACGGGGTAGCCGCCGCGCACGCTGAGGCCGTTCACCACCTCGTCGTTGGCAAGCACCGTGCCCAGCTCGGGGCACCAATTCACCGGTATGTCGGCGAGGTAGGCGAGGCGGAAGTTCATCAGGTAGTCCTGACGCTCCTCGTCGCTCATCTCCTTCCAAGACTTGTCGCTGGTGGTATCGATTTCGCACTTCTCCAACATCTCCACCAGATGGCTGATGGGCATCGCCTTGTCCAGCTCGGTGTCGTAGTAGTGGTTGAAGAGTTGGATAAACGTCCACTGCGTCCATTTGTAGTACTGTGGGTCGCAGGTGCGCACCTCGCGCTCCCAGTCGAAGCTGAATCCTATCTTGTCCAGCTGTTCGCGGTAGCGGGCGATGTTCTTCTCCGTGGTGATGGCAGGATGCTGTCCGGTCTGAATGGCGTACTGCTCGGCGGGCAGGCCGTAGGCGTCGTAGCCCATGGGGTGCAGCACGTTGAAGCCGCGCAGCCTCTTATAGCGTGCGAAGATGTCGCTGGCTATATAGCCCAGCGGATGCCCCACATGCAGTCCCGCACCCGACGGGTAGGGGAACATGTCGAGGACGTAGTAATGAGGCTTATCAGAATTGTTCGGGCAGCGATACGTATGATGCTCGCGCCAATACTTTTGCCACTTAGGCTCGATTTCGGAAAAGTTATAATCCATAGTTCTCTTCAGTTATCCTTTGTGTAATAATGAATTACACACCCAGCACCATCCGCTGGTAAACTGCAAAGATACGAAAATATAATTGAAAATTGAAAAATAAAAATTAAAAAATATCTGATTGTCTTAAGAAGTAAGAATTAAGGGCAACTTCTATTTATTATCGAACACGAATTGCACGAATCTAACGAATTAATTTGTTGAATCTTCATGCAAGCATAGGAACGAATAAAACGAATTTATAGAAGCCCCCTAAGAACTAGGAAGGTGTGCGGCAGCCCAATTTTCAATTTTCACTTTTAAGACGCGTCAGCCAATTTTCATTTTTCATTTTTCAATTTTCAACTTTCAATTTTCAATTTTGTTACATAACGCCCATTATTCGTTCATTTCATGTTACTTAACGCTTTTTTTGCAACAATATGACAATATGCATGGCATACGTTTCTCTATGAGTCCGTATAGAGAACAGGAAAGCATGACTAACGTGCCATTATATGGCGCTGGCGTTTACTTCGCAGCAAAAACGAATTCTTGAACGTGTATATGCGTTAACGTGTTATTAAGACTAAAAAGTAAAAACTAAAACTTGTCGAACTAAGACTAACGAATTTAAACTAATAAGTAAAAACTAAAAACTAAAATTAGTTGCCGTACCCGGATAATTTTCAATTTTCAACTTTCAAAAAAAAATCGGCAGAAATTTAAAATATTTAAAAAATATTTGTACCTTTGTACTTTGGTTAAACAATATCTCAAAGGTATGAATAGCACGTATAAGTCTTTTAGGGAGAGCGTTAAGGCTATCACACACTACTACCTGCTGCTGGTGGAGGAAACGAAGTCACAACGTCTCGTGGGCAGCACCAACGAGTGGGTGCTGGACAATTACTACATGATTAGCGAGCAGGAGAAGGTGCTGCGGGAGGACCTGCGCAGCCGCTCCTTCAACCGGCTCGAGGGGGCACGGGTGCGGCAGCTCGAGGAGCTGCTGGCCAGTTTTTTGAAGAAGTGCCACTATCAGGTCGACAAGACGCTGCTGTTCCGCTATCTGTCGCAGGTACAGGTGAAGCAGAAGGACTATCTGTCGTATCCCGAGGTGTGTGCCCTACTGCCGCTGACCAAGACGGTGCTCATCGGGGAGCTGGCCAACCTATGTCGACAGCTGGAGGAGTCGCACGCCTACCACTACTCGCCTACCGACAAGACGGAGGCGGACATGGAGCGACTGAACGAGGCTGCCAGGCAAAACCTGTTGATGATGAACCTCTTCAACTCGCTCAAGAAGATGACCAAGCTACCCATGGCGGAGATATTGGACTATGTGAGCTACTCGGAGCGCGCGCTGAAGGCTGAGAAGGCGGACATGTACGACCAGATGTACGACAAGACGAAGGACGACTACCGTGGGAAGATAGTGCGGCTGGCGAAGAAGCGCAAGATGCGCGAGTACGAGCTGGTGAAGGAGATGGTGGAACGCGCCGATGCCAATGGGGAGCATGTGGGCTGGCAGCTGTTCCCACCCAAGCCGTGGAACCGCCGCGCCCATGCCTATATATGGATTGTGACGCTGGCGACGCTGGCGTTGGCGACGCTGTTTGCCCGCTGGGCGATGGGCGGCTGGGACAACTGGCTGACGCTGGTGTTCGGCCTGCTGATGATTGTGCCGATGAGCCAGATAGTGATAGACCTCTTCAATCAGTGCCTATTCTGGCTGCACAAGCCGGTGAGCACCTTCAAGCTGAAGTTTAAGGACGGCCTCATTCCTGAAGAGTACGCCACGATGGTCATCATGCCCACTATCTTGAAAAACAAGCAGAAGACCATCGAGCTACTGGAGCAGCTGGAGATATACTACCTGTCGAACATCAACCGCGCCTCGGAGGGCGAACGGCTGGAGAGTCGGCAGCAGAACCTATACTATACCCTCATCGGCGATGCGGCGGCAGGTCCCAACGAGGATATGCCTTGGGACGAGGAGGTGGCCGAGACGGGTCTAGCCAAGGTGAAGGAGCTGAACGAGAAGTACGGAGCTCCGATTTTCAACTTCGTCTACCGTCGGCGTGCCTACAGTGAGGGCGAGGGCTGCTGGCTAGGCTTCGAGCGCAAGAGGGGCGCGATACTGCACTTCAACGACCTGCTGCTGGGCAGCCACAGCGATGAGGAGAAGAAGCGTTTCTTCCGCTGCGAGACCATCAGCGACTGGCTACAGCAGCCAGTGCCTAAAATCACCTTCATCATCACACTGGACACCGACACCGAGCTGGTGCTCTATTCGGCACAGAAGCTGATAGGCGCGATGGCGCACCCGTTGAACCGCGCCAAGCTCTCTGCCGACGGCCGGCGCGTGGACGCGGGTTACGGCATCATGCAGCCTAGGGTGAACGTGGACGTGGAGGTGACAAACAAGAGCCGCTACGCCCAGCTATTCGCAGGCTTGGGTGGTCTGGACGTGTATACCACCGCGTCGTTCGAGCTGTACCAGGACATCTTCAACGAGGGCAGCTTCTGCGGCAAGGGCATCTACGACCTGAAGATATTCCAGCAGGTGCTGAAAGGGACGTTCCCGCAGAACCTCATCTTGAGCCACGACCTGATTGAGGGCTGCCACATACGTTGCGGCCTGATTAACGACGTGGAGCTGTTTGACGACAACCCGTCGAACTATATCGACGATGCCAAACGACACCACCGCTGGACGCGCGGCGACTGGCAGATTATCGGCTGGCTGCGCAACCGTGTGCGCAACGAGCACGGCGACTGGGTGAAGAACCAGGTGAACACCATCGGCCGCTGGAAGATATTCGACAATCTGCGCCGTAGTGTGCTCAGTCTGGCGTGCGTGGTGGCACTGCTGTTCGGCTATGCCGCTTCGGTTGGCCACACCCACACCATCAGTCCCGCATGGTATGTGCTGGCGGTGTTCCTGGTGGTGGCATTCCCCATACTGTTCTTCCTAATGGGACAGATAACACGGCTGCCACGCTTCAACAAACGCTACCGCTACTATATGACCCTCATGCGCGGCATCGGGGTGGTGATACGTCGCGCCTTTGTGCAGTTTGCCCTGCTGCCCAAGGAGGCTTGGATGTATACCGACGCACTGGTGCGCGCCTGCTACCGCATGTGGTTCTCGCACCGCAACCTGCTCAACTGGGTTACCAGCGACGAGGCGGCCAAGAGCACCAAGGGAACGCTGGACGACTACCTGAAACAATTCTGGTTCAACTACGTGTGCGCCGTGGCGATAGTACTGCTCACCACCATAGTGCTGGGCGACTGCAGCCAGATGGGTGCCGCAGAGGTGTGGATGGTTATAGCCACCGCCTTCGTGTGCATCAGCTGGGTGGGAGCACCCTTCCTGATGTTCTATCTGGGCAAAAAGTTCACACAGGAGAAAAAGCGTCTCAACGATGACGAAACCCAAGAGGTGAAGACATGGGCTAAAGACACATGGCACTATTTCGACAGCCTGCTGACCGAGGAGAACAACTACCTGATACCCGACAACTACCAGCTGAACCGCGAGAAAAAGGCGGACTACAAGACCTCGCCCACCAACATCGGCTACTCGATGGTCGCCGTCATCTCCGCCGCCGAACTGGGGCTGACCACCCACAACGCCGCCATCGAGCGGCTGGGCCACATCGTCGACACCGTCACACAGCTCGACAAGTGGAACGGCCACCTCTTCAACTGGTACCATATCGGCACCCTGAAGGCACTGCCCAACTACTTCGTATCCACTTGCGACAGTGGCAACTTCATAGCGTGCCTCTACGTGGTCAAAGGCTACCTCGCGCAGCACCATCCCCACGACGGGCAGAACCTACTGGCGACGGTCGAGCGGCTCATTGCCCTCACCGACTTCTCCAAGCTCTACAACAACGACTTAGACGTGTTTAGCATCGGCTACGACTACGGCGCACACACCCTGCTGCCCTACCACTACAACAACTTCGCCTCCGAAGCACGGCTCACCAGCTTCCTCACCATCGCGCAAGGCGACGCACCCTACAAGCACTGGTTCTGCCTCGACAAGACCTTGGTGCAGTATCGTGGATTCAAGGGAGTGGCATCGTGGTACGGCACCCTCTTCGAATACTTCATGCCGCTCATCTTCCTGCCCACCTACAAGCACA
>CAMZFW010000009.1 GCA_947306225.1 uncultured Bacteroidales bacterium | reverse complement strand
AATAAGATTGCGGAAGGTTCACGCCAAGGGCGTGGATTTTTGTATACTTATTTGGTTTAAGGGTATTACCAGACGCCCGCAATAGAAATAAGCAGTATAAACGAAAGGAAACGCCTTTCTTTATGCTCCTTATTTCAGAGAATATCGGCTTTCCGGCTCAGGCAGGGAAGCCGAAAACTGTTTATAGAGTAGGCACTTGTATAAAACATTTTCATTATAATGAAAGAAAACAAATTTTTAGAGGCTATGTGCCACAAGAAGGAGTATGAAGCTCCTGTGGTAGAACGAATTGATGCCCGTGTAGAAAAAGGCTATCAGACGAGCATTATTGAAAACGAAGACCCGACTGCATTGACAGGGTACACCCTTGTTGATGGTCAGGAAAGTAAGTTTAACTAACCTTTAAAAGTAAGAATTCATGAAGAAGATCATATTATTAATGGCCGCCATGTCAATCGTATTGTGTTTGAGTTCTTGTAAAAAGGAGGAGAATGGCAAGGTGCTGTTCAAGGCCACAATTGAGAACCCTGCACAACAGGGCAAAACCAGCATTGCCAGTAATGGCATGATGACGTGGCGCAGCGGTGACCGGATTGTCGTGTTCTACGGCACATCAGCCACAAGCATGACAGGTCAGTCCCTACTATCGACAACATCTACAGGCAGGACTGCCGAGTTTACACTTGCTTTGGGCAACGAGCCCACAGGAGGGCATTACTATGCCGTTTACCCAGCTAACATCGCTGGGATGATATACCACAATAGCATTAATCTGCCAACGTCGCAGGAGTATCATGCAGCCGAAGGTGGCAAGGTGCAGTTTGATGCACCGATGTATGCCTATTCTAACGACGACCAGTTGGTGTTTAAGAATCTGTGCGGCGTGGTGCGGATAACGCTTACAACTCCCAAGGCTATCAGCCGTATAGTGGTTAGTGCCAACGAACCGCTGTGTGGACGGTTCACTATGAATTGGAATGATGGTGAACCCACCTTGGCAACGACTTCGACGGAGGGCACAGAAGTAGAATTTACCTGCGGAAGCGGTGTGAACTGTGCCGAGGGAGCAGATTTCTACCTGTATCTGCCTGTGAATGAGATGGGATATACTGGGATGGAGTTCGCATTCTACGCTACCGATGGCACTTATAGCACCAAAACGCTGATGAACGACCAACGTTACGTGGTGGGTCGCAACACACTCAACCCACTTGTGTTCAGCAATCTGGTGTTTCGTCCCGTGGGGGCGATAGGTGGACTGTTCTCGGTGAGTGCCACCCAGCAGGTATGTTTCTCGCAAGGCAACCTACAATATCAGGCCAACACCAACACTTGGCGTTTTGCCGAGCACCAGTACGACTATGTGGGCAGTGCCAATAGTAACATCAGTTTTAACTATAGCGGATGGATAGACCTCTTTGGTTGGGGTACCAGCGGGTGGAACAGTGGTGCTGTTTGTTACCAACCTTGGTCGACTAGCACATCATCTTGGGACTATCGCCCCGGCGGTTCGTTTGCCTATACCAATAGTTTGACAGGTGCATACGCTGAGGCCGACTGGGCGTGGCACAACACCATAAGTAACGGAGGTAACGCAACCCATCAGTGGCGCACTTTGACACGATCTGAGTGGAGCTATCTCCTCAACAGTCGCACGAATGCCTCATCCAAACTAGGGACAGGTAATATCAATGGTGTGGGCGGACTGATTATTCTGCCCGACAGTTGGACGCAGCCTTCGGGGTGTCCTCAGTTCAATCCGGGTCTTGCGTCGAGTATCAATGACTGGACACATAACAACTACTCTCTTGCCCAGTGGGCGCAGATGGAGGCTGCCGGAGCGGTGTTCTTGCCTGCGGCGGGCTTCCGCGATGGCACTAATGTCTACAATGTTGGCAACAACGGCTACTACGGCTACTATTGGTCGTCTACGCCCTACGATGAATTCAACGCGTACGACATGTTCTTCGATAGCGACTATCTTAACGCGGCGGCTCACGACTCTCGCAACTACGGTTTCTCTGTACGCCCCGTTCAGGATTAAATTATTAATTTTTGTCGGAGGCAGTCTCCGCTGCCCATGCCATTAACAAAACAAGTCCCTGCAAACGTGGGCAGGGACTTTTCTTTTTGTGCCATTCTATCATAGAGTTTTTTTACTGCTGTATTGGGTGGCAGGGTACTAGAAGTATTCCTGTACAGCAAATATATTCTGTTCGATAAATATTTTTTTGAAGGCGGCAATGCTATTCTGTTCATAGAAGATAAGCATGGCTTTTTTGTAGTCGATTGGGTCTACGGTGCGGAAGGACAGTGGGCAGTGGTTGTGAGCGATAAGTATGGCATTGCTTACAAGACGGGCTGTACGTTTGTTTCCATCTTCGAAGGCTTGTATGTATGAAAGCAAGGCTAGTGCTAGGAGGCTTTTCACGTAGGCATTCTCTTTCCCGTTTATCAGTCTGCAAGAGTCTTCTATAGCTTCGCGGATTTGAAACGAATTGTCAAGAGGACGGTACGTTGTGCCTGTAATGCCAACACGGTGGTTGCGTATGCCATGTTGAACACCAAGGTCTTTGACTATGAGGGTATGGAGGTCTTCAATATTGCGCAAAGATAATTGCTCCATAAAGTCGGGGTTGGCTACAATAAAGTCAAGTGCTTGCTTGTGGTTGAGAAGCATGGTTGCCTCTTCGCGTGTTTTCCCGTCGGCGGTGAGTTTGTCGCGAAGAAGTCGCTCGGTTTCAAGTAAAGAATAAGTATTACCCTCTATTTGTGATGATTTCCAGCTTAAGTCAATACCAAGACGTTCGATTTCTTTTTTGTATGCGGTTTCGCTTAAGGAGGATATGTTGTTAGTGTATTGCTGATGAAGGTCGTCGAGTAGCGTCAGCTCCTCGGTGGTAAATAGTTCTACTTTTGGTAGTGTTTGGTTGATTAGTTCAAAATTGAAACTAGACTGGACTTGGCGGCGGTCTATTTCTGTGGCGAAGTAGGTGTCAATGTCGTATTGCAGCAGCAATTGTGCCTGTTCCGAAATGGAATAGCGTGTGCTTCGTCCTTGCCCTTCAGAAATGATATCGCCTTTGTCGATAAGAGAAGAAAGCGTTCGTTTCATGGTAGCATCACTTATTGTAAGGGAAAGACTAGTTTGAATGTCGCTACGTGACGAATGTGGGTGGTAGTGTAGATACTCTAATATTGTGCGCGAATTAGGCATAGTGGATTGTTTTTCGGCTCAAAATTGGGCGATTTATTATGTCTTACGGCTTATTGTGAGCCGTATTTTGGTGCTTTTAATAACGCAATGAGCCGAAAAATATTGTCTATCTTTGTAAATTTGTGGCGAAGCAGGCGATGATGACCATCATTTAGGCGATGTCGGGTTCGGGTTGTAGGCATACTTCTTTCGCGTTGCAGAATACTAGCAATAGTTTGTGGCTCCACCACATAATAGAAAACTTGCATTGTGGTAGGAATAATCTTCCATTTGTCAAAATAAATTGATGATTGGAAATAAAAGTGTATTTTTGCATTTTGAAATATGAAGAAGATTTTATCAATATGTGTTGTACTGCTTGCCCTTGCTGTCGGTGTGGAGGGACAGGTGTCGTTTTCGGCGCGGGTGTTCTTCCCGCCGGAAAAGCCTCATGACATTTGGGTTCTAATGTATGGTGGATTTTGTTTGACGGTGGATGGTGAAGACTCTGTGCGCTGTTGCGGGTGCGATTCTAACGCCACGGTACGTTTTGACAATATTGCCGTCGGTTCGCGCTGCCGTTTCGTTTATCGAGATTTTGGCGAGACATACGACTATCCTGCATTTACAATTACTGCCGACACACATATTGATTCGTTGGTGCTGAGAATTGCCCCAAAGGAGGAAGATATGTTCTGGACCAAGGTGCAGAAGGACACTACCCTACAGAACAGGGCAGCACGATGGGGACATGATGTGGGCGGTCGTGATACCTTTTGGTATGAAGAAGACGCTTTTTGGCTTGATGACGAGCCCCACTCGTTGAAACTGGCACGTCTTTATTATGCTGACTGGATTGCACCCCTCGCCTCATGGCGCACATGGCCTCATGCCGCCGACAGTGCCTTCCGCTATTGCCTGCATGCCTACAAGCAATATCCTTTCCTTTACTACCCCTTGCGCCAGCTGGCAGATCATTTGGGTAAAACAATAAAGTTGAAACCACCAAAAGAGCCAAACAAACACACGTATCTCCCACAGCCTGAGATGCCCGAAGAGTGGTGGAAGGATACCACTGCCGACCTCTTTACGCCTTGGGAACAACATGACTGGGAAAACACTTATGCAAACGACTACACTTTAGGAAAAGCCCGCGAGAGAAGTCTGTGCTATCCCTTGGCTGCCGAGGGCACCATGCGATATATGGAGAGCAGTCCTTTTGGTGGCGTGAGGATATGCCGTGTAGAGGATGGTCGTTTATATGTTAAGCACTCGGGCGGAAGAGATAGGAGATTGACAGATGAAGAATCGTATGTGCTTACCGCCGACGAGCTTGACTCGGTGTCGTATGCTGTGGCAGATTTTCATCGTGCAGGACGACCCAACGACGAAAGTGGTCTCTACGTTATCGATGGTTCTACGTTTGTGTTGGAATATATCTTTGACGGACGCTATTATCGCTATACTACCAGCAGCGGTGCCGTTCCCCCTCAGCTCGAAGCCATCTGGGAACTCCTTCGCTCTGTGTTAAAAAGAAAGCAATAAAACACATGTTCCTGTGGTCAAATGGTTTTGTGTGGGGTCAAAAAGTGCCATGCGGAGGGGCGCAACGATGAATAATGTGGGCGAAAAACAGTCGTTTGTAATAATGGAGCGAAGAAAAAATCTTTTCAATTCAAAAAAAGTTCGTATCTTTGCATTTTGAAAAATAACAAATTTATCACATTATGAAGAAGATTTTCACTATTGTATTGCTTCTCGCCGTGATGTGCGGCGCAATGGCACAGAACCAGGGAACGAGGGAGTATGTGTCGGCTTTGATTACATTCAACGATACTAACTTGCTGCCTCAGGACACGCTGAATAAGTACGGTGTGGTGCTGCAGACCCGTTCTGGCCGTATGGCAAACGGTCTTATCGATGCTTCGAAGTATCAGATGTTCCTTAACTCCAACTTGGTGGAGAGAGTGCAGCCTTCGACCCGCGTGTATCTGCGCGACGAGCAGCTGGGCGGTCATCAGTGCACTGGCAAGTGCGACCATCACAAGGGTATACGCACTGGCAACCGCGAGGATGTACGCACCGACCTCATTCCGCAGGACGATATCCTGAACGACGAGGCTAAGGGTTGGTACTTGGGCTTCTTTATCGGCGGCACAAATAACCGTATGGAGGTGTCGTATGCACGTAACGCCGGCACTTGGTATACTGACCGCGGTGTCGATTTCGAGCTGCTGGCAGGCTATCAGTTCAACCAGTGGTTTGGCATCCGCACTGGTCTTGCAGCCCTGACAAAGAACTATATCACCGACCTCCAGATTAACTATCTTGATATTGAAGATGTGTATCGTACATTCTACAGAGACGTGTATCTGCAGCTGCCCGTGATGGCCGACCTGTCGGTAGGCGGTGAGGATGTGCGTGTCCATTTCAAGTTCGGTGGCTATGCGGCCTATTGGCTGTCGCAGTGGCGTCATGGCTATGTGTATGTGGCCGACGACCCCCGTCCGTTTGTGGGCGATGCCTATCACTTTGTCGAGGGCTACGACAACCGCTTCGATGCCGGTCTGGCAGGCGGTATCGGTCTGGCACTGCGTGTGAGTCCCACTGTGCAGCTGCATTTCGAGGGTGACTATTATCACGGTCTTATCAGCACCGCCAAGTCCCCCTTTAAGACCTACAACCGCACTTGGACGTTTGGCATGGGCATGACGTTCCACTTCTAAGACAATTGAAAAACAAATAAAAGCTAAAAGGCAGGGCGGATGCCGTCTTGCCTTTTAGTTTTTCATACGTGTATGAGAGTTATAGAAAATCCCATATTCCCCGATTTCCTCGACCGTCGAGACCCAGAAAGCCATAAAGGCACCTACGGACATGCGTTGCTGGTGGCTGGCAGCCGGGGTAAGATGGGCGCGGCGGTGCTGGCGGCATGGGCATGCCTGCGTAGTGGTGCAGGGCTGCTGACGGTGCATGTGCCTGTGTGCGGCGTTGACATCATGCAGACAGCCGTGCCAGAGGCGATGGTATCGATAGATGATGACAATACCCATTTCACACATCTGTTCACCACCGAAGAGCTGTCACGCTACGATGCTATTGCCGTGGGACCAGGACTGGGAACGGACAGCCAAGAGGCGTTGCAGGCACTTCTTATGGCAGCGAAAGGAAAGGCCATGGTGCTGGATGCCGACGCGCTGAATATGCTGGCACGGATGGATGACGGCAAGGCGTTGCTCAAGAGCCATGCCGACGGCGGAGTGCCGACCATACTGACACCCCATGCGAAGGAGTTTGAGCGGCTGTTTGGCAGTTGTGCGAATGATGAAGAGCGGATACAGCGGCAATGTGATGCCAGTCGGGAGGCGGGTTGCGTAATTGTTTATAAAGGACACCGAACGCAAACTTCTGGAAGGCAGGGAGAAATGTATGTAAATACGACAGGAAATGCAGGCATGGCGACGGCTGGGAGTGGGGATGTGCTGACGGGTGTGACGCTTGCAATAATGTGTCAAAATAAAGATAATCAGATTGATGCAGAGATGTGTGCAGCCTTGGCAGTGTGGATACATGGCAAATCTGGTGATTTGGCAGTTCAAAAGCAGTCGGAATGCAGCCTTACGGCAGGTGACATAGTAGAAAATTTGAAGTATGCAACAATGCGTAAATGAATGTGTTGAGTTGTTTGGTGTAAAATATTTTGAAAAATAATTTTGCTGAATGGAAAAAAGTGTGTATCTTTGCAACCGCTTTTGAGAAAAAGAGCAAACAAACCTTCCTCAATAGCTCAGTTGGTTAGAGCACCTGACTGTTAATCAGGGGGTCGCAGGTTCAAGTCCTGCTTGGGGAGCAAAAAAGGCCGCAACAGAACATTGCGGCTTTTATTGTATATGCCCCCATGAGAGTTTTGCTTTATACCCTGTTATTTGCTCTGGCTGTTGTCGCATTGATGGTGCTGGGGTTATGTATTAAGATGATATGTAAGAAACGTGGGGAGTTCAAGCGTCATTGCAGCAATATGGACCCATACACAGGGGAGGGGAGTGGTTGTGTGTGCGGAATGGCAGCGCAGAAGCAATGCGGCAAGAAGAGGCAGTACTCGCCGTTGGAGGTCAATGAAAACATGTTAAACTAATTTGTCGGAGTAGTCGGATTGGTCAGAGTGCATCAGAGTGGTCCGATTGTTGTGACTTTAATAAACTAAATATTATCATGAAAGGAAATTTCTCATACCACAATCCCACAAAGCTCTATTTTGGCGAGGATTCGCTGCGTTATCTGAGCGACGAATTGAAGAATTATGGTCCCACTGTCATGCTCAGCTACGGTGGCGGCTCGATTAAACGTAACGGCATCTACGTAGCGGTGGTGGCGGCATTGAAAGAGGCTGGCAAGACAATAGTGGAGGATGCCGGAGTAATGCCCAACCCAACTTACGAGAAGGTGCTGGAGGGCTGCAGACTGGTGCGTGAGAATCATGTCGACCTTATTTTGGCGGTGGGAGGCGGCAGCACCATCGACTATGCCAAAGGTGTCTCGGCTTCGGCCTACTGTGAAGAGGATGCCTGGGAGAAATACTGGGTGAAACAAGGTTCGCCATCGTGCCAGACGATTCCCATTGGCGCGGTGCTGACCATGGTGGGCACTGGCAGCGAGGTGAACGGCGGAAGCGTTATCACCAATCGCAAAGCGGGATTCAAGCTGGGCAAGGTGTTTGGGCCAGCCCTATATCCTAAGTTTACTATCCTCAACCCACGCTATACCATGACGGTGCCGCAATACCATATGGTGGCGGGATTCTTCGACATCATGAGCCACCTGATGGAGCAGTACTTTGCTGGCAAGGCTGACTGCACAACCGACTATATCAACGAAGGACTGATGCGCTCGCTCATCCACTCTACTCGCATTGCCGCCAAGAATCCGCAGGACTACGAGGCGCGTGCCAACATTATGTGGACCGCTACGTGGGCATTGAACACGCTGCTGAAGTGCGGCAAAGGAGGCGACTGGGAAGTACACCAAATTGGTCACGCCATTGGCCTGGTGACGGATGCCACTCACGGTATGACGCTTGCCAGCGTGTCGCTGCCTTACTACCGCCATGTGATGCACGACGGGCTGCACCAATTTGTGCGTTTTGCCAAGAATGTGTGGGGTGTCCGACCTGAGGGTAAGAACGACGAACAGGTGGCCAAGGAGGGTCTCGCCTGCCTCGAGGCATGGATGAAGGAAATAGGTGTGGTGATGCACTCGAAGGAGTTGGGCGTGACGGAGGAGAATCTGCAGGCAGTCGTCGACGCGGTGCTTATCCTGCCCGTGGGCTACCGCACTCTGACACGTGACGAGGTTGTGGAGATACTACGAGAAAGTATGTAATGTCTCAACCACAGTGTGGAATGTGTTAATGTGTTAGTCTTTGGCGCGTCAAAGATTAACGAATTAAAACATTAACGAATTAACGAATTCATGAATGTGTTAGTCGGATTACAATATCCACGTATCACGCGTATTACACGAATAAATAATACTTGTGATACGCGAGATACGTGGAGAAACAAATGTGTGAATGTGTAAATCATTGACTCACGAATTAACACATTAACGAATTCATTTAGTAGCCTAGGATTTTGAGCATCGACTTGTGGCTCTGCTCTTTGGCAAAGAGCTTTGTGGTGTAGTCGCCGTTCTCATCCTTGTCGATGATGATATGCTTGGGCGCGGGGATGAGGCAGTGCTGGATGCCGCCATAGCCGCCTAGGCTCTCTTGGTAGGCTCCGGTATGGAAGAACCCAATATAAAGTGGGTCGTCTTTCTGTAGCTTGGGCAGGAAGATGGCGTTGGCGTGTGAATCGGCGTTGTAGTAGTCCTCGCTGTCGCAGGTAAGGCCGCCAAGGAATACGCGCTGGTATTCGCAGTCCCAATGGTTGACGGGCAGCATGATGAATCGTTGGTTGATGCCCCAGGTGTCGGGCAGGGTGGTGATGAACGAACTATCGATCATATACCACATTTCGCGGTCGTTCTGCTGCTTTTGGTCAAGGATGCTGTAGAGGGTGGCACCGCTTTCGCCAACGGTGAAGCTACCGAACTCGGTGAATATATTAGGTTCCTCCACGCCCCGGTTGGTGCAAATTGCCTTAATCTGCGCCAGCACCTCCTCGGCCATGTACTCGTAGTCGTAGTTGGCAGCCAGCGAAGTCTTGCAGGGGAACCCGCCACCAATGTTCAACGAGTCGAGTTCGGGACAGACGCGCTTCAAGTCGCAATACACGTTCACGCACTTTGACAATTCGTTCCAGTAATAGGCAGTGTCGCGGATGCCAGTGTTGATGAAGAAGTGCAGCATCTTGAAGGTGAACTTTTTGTTAGGCTTCACCTGCTCTTCGTAAAAGCTGACAATGTCGCTGTAGCGCATACCGAGACGTGAAGTGTAGAAGTCAAACTTGGGTTCTTCCTCTGCCGCAATGCGGATGCCCAGCTTCATTGGCGGGTCGGCCCTGTCGAGCATCTGCTCCAGCACATGGTACTCGTTCTTGTTGTCCAAGATGGGCACAATGTTGTGGAAGCCGTCGTTGTACATGTTCACGATATTCTCGACGTACTGCGTCCGCTTGTAGCCGTTGCATACGATAAAAGTCTCCTTGTCTACCAGATGCTGCTCGTAGAGTTCCTGAATGAGATTGATGTCGAATGCCGACGAAGTCTCCAAATTGATGTCATTCTTCAAGGCCTCCTCCAACACAAAGCTGAAATGGCTCGACTTGGTGCAGTAGCAATAATTGTAGCTTCCCTGATAGTCTGTCTTGGCAATAGCGACGTTAAACATGCGTTTGGCGCGCTGAATCTGCGAAGTAATCTTCGGTAGATATGTAATCTTCAGCGGCGTGCCGTACTGCTTGATGACCTCCATCAAGGGGATGTCGTGAAAGTAGAGTTCGCCCTCTTCCGTGCGAAACTCATCCTGTGGGAAGTCGAAGGTTTGGTCGACTAAATCATAATATTTATTTCTCATCCGTATAACTTAGATTAGGTGAAACGATGCAATCCGACGCAGTCGGATTCGAGTGCAAAAGTACAAAAAAAATAGGATACATGAATAAAAAATACAAACTAGAATAAAATAAGTCAGCCGAGAGTTGCTTTTCTCGGCTGACTTATAGTGTGATAGCTTGCGGGCTATCTTTTTACAAGTTTCTTAGTGACCCATGAATTGGCAGTCTCAATGCGGACGAAATATATACCGTTGGGTAGTTTTTGAAGGTCTATAGTGGTGGAATTGGCATTGATGGTTTTGTGCAATACCACCTGTCCCATGACGTTAATCAGCTCCATAGAATGGATGTGCTCGGCAGAGACGGTGACTTGTCTCTGTGCAGGGTTGGGGTAAAGCGAAACTTGCGAGTCTGCAGCGGGTTGGTCGATGGAGAGTATAGTAGTGCTGGCTTCGGCACTGCAGCCTCCACGATAGCCGGTGACGGTATATGTGGCAGTGCTATTGGAGCAGACGGCAATGCAGTCGGTGCTGTCGCCAGTGTTCCACACATAGCTTTCTGCACCGTGAGCTTTGAGCAGACGGCATGGAGAGGCACCATCGATTTCAACAACCTCGATGTCCACTTCGGGTGCATCAAGCACTGTCAAGGCAAGGTATTGCCATGGAGAGGTCGTAGTGTCGGAATAGGCGAAGGTGCCAATCTGAGTGGTGGGGATGGTCTGTTCGGCAAATTCGTATGGGACATTTTGGCATGTTTGGTCGATGACGAACAGACAGCGGTCGCCATTATAGGGGAGCACGACGTTGTCGACCCATGCGCAGTCGTTGCCAGCATTGCCATAGCGGTCCTTAGTATAGCTGAAATTGAAGATATGGAATCCGGCAGTTACGGGGAATGAGGCAAGAGTCCAGTCGACCTCACCAGAAGCGGTTAGCTTTTCGTTGCCGTCGATGGAGAAGCGGAATATGTCGTAGCCCTCCTCGCTCGACACTTTGTAGTGGAACTTAATGCTGTCATTGTTTTGCGAGTTCCAACTGATTGAAAGTTTTGATTCAGAATTGCGGTTTAGGTTGCTATGGCTATGTGCTGAGTAAGTACCTTCGAAGACGTTGGAAGTGGTGATTTCCCAAGGATTGCTGTTTTGGGTCCATGGGTTGCGGGTGAAATCGCCAGATTCGAAGTCTTCTGTATGGTTAATGCCGCAACTCAGCATCAGAGTGTCGATGAGACGGGTGCCGTAGTCGGTGGTAGCATAGAGGTAGAAGGGAATGACGGTTGGGGGAGTGTAGCTGTTGAGGGATATGTAGAAGGAGACGGTGCGGCTCTCGCCAGAAGCGAGGGCATCGAGTTGGACGGGGTCAGGTGTCTGGTTGACAAAGCCAAAGTCGTTGACAAGGGTGAGCGTCATGCTTTCGCTGGCGGTACTGCCTGCGTTGGAGATACGGCAGGTGATGGTGGAGGCTGAGTCGGGTTTGAGTTGAGGGGTGGCTTTGGCATTGGAAACGGTGATACGTGGTGCGGTGACATTAATGGATTTGCGATGGAACGAGGAACCTGCACCGAAATCTACGTGGGCAAAGAATGTCAAGGTAGTGCCGTCGGTGAGGTCTTTGTCAATGTAGACAGGGCACATGGCATGGAGTGTCACGGTGTCGCCAGGGTTACATTCTGTAAAGTGCGCAACGGGTTGGATGATAGTGGTACCCGCATCGTTGCTACTTAGTGTTATCAATCCAGCTGTGGGAACAGTGCTGCCCACATTGGTGATGGTGAAGTCGAAGAGGGCTATTTCGCCAGGATGGACTTCGTTGACAGGCTGCATTTTAGTGAGCATGACATACGGACCGTCGAGCACGGCAACGGTGACTTCGTTGAAAGAAGGTTTGTAGTTTTGTGCCCATGCTACGAGTTCGTAGGTGCCAGGTATAAGATCGAGAGGTAGTTCGAGGTTCGCGTTGCCCGACGCGTTGGCATAGGCGGCACAAACAAGCTCATGGTCATCTGTCGTGGTGATAGCGACGTAAGCGTATGGAGCGGTGCGAACAGTATAGCGGCTGGTGCCAATAGAAATAACGGACTGATATTCGAGCGGTAGTTCGCTGGCAGTGCCAAGCCAAGGCATTAGGGAGGGGTCGCCGAAGAGTTCGTATATTTCCCAATAGTATAGGGCATAGGAACCGTACATTTCAACTGCCATATTACCGGCGACATTGATGGAACCTGCGGTAGTGTGCCAAGCCGAATAATTTTCGTTGTGAGTGTGGAAGAGGCGGTCGTACATACCCAGATGCGAGGCATCGTAGTTTGTATTCATGTTGTTGGAAATGCTGCTACGCACACCGACGGCCCAGCAGAAGTCGTGGGGCCAGTAGGTGGAGTTGGTGGCACCGAAGTAGGCTACGGCTCCTGCGTTGTCGCTCTTACGTAGTAAGGCTTCGCCCAAACAGGCTTCGCTGTAGTTGGTGTTGAATTTGCCCGACAGGCAGCAGTTGCCTAACATGACGGAAGGCTTGCCATAGTTGGTCATGGCATTGGCGTTGTTGGAGTTGAAAGAAGGCGTGGACCACTCGTTGTCGTATCCGTGGGCGGAGTAGTTTACCCATCCACAACCTTCGTTGAGGAGCGTGCGTATGTGGTTGGCGGTAGCGGTGGTCTGCGAACTGCCATCCACGTGCACTCCGTCGGGGGCAAAGTTGATGTTGTTCTTATAGTAATGAACAGTGTGGTAGCCGTTGCTGGCATTGATGTATGTTTTGGCGATATAGTCCATGGCGGGGTCGGCATAGTGGTAGGCGTTGTCGCCGTCATAACCTCGGTCGACACCAGAAATGAGTACCCCGTTACCCAGATAGCTATCGTCGTCGAAACCATAGCTTTCGTATAGGATGGTCTTTTCGATTTGGGGAGTTAGTTCGGCAAGTGAGCGAGCGGAGAAACGACCCATATAGCAGTCAGGGATGTTGTCGCCATCGGTCCAAGTTGCGTAATATAGGTCGCTCACATGGTTGTCGTCGGGCGAGATGCAGCGAGCATCGAAGGCAGGAATCTGCTGGTGGTCGCCCACTAGAAGCAGGAAGGTGGGTGCTGGCAACTCTTCGGTGGCATTGGTATAGAAACTTTTGATGTAGTTAGCTATTGAAGTGGAGGAGGTGCCTACGTTGGCATCACCAGTATAGCCAACGGTGACGAGGAAGCCTTGGCGCTTCTTCCATGCCACAAAGTCATCTAATGCGTCACGGAAACTGGTGTGAGCCACAATAAGGTAGTGCAGTGGAGCTGCATTGCGGACGCTCTTGCTATCGGGCAGCGTGTTGAGAGTGCCGTTTCCGAGGGCAAAATCGGGCGAGTGGTAGCGGCTGTGCATTATTTGGGTGGCTGACATGTCGCAATCCTGGTAGGTGAGGGTGATAGTCATGGAGGTAATCATTCGGATGGCTCCTGTGGTAGGATTATATGAAATGGGCGATATGCGCAGCATTGCGAGATATCGGTCACGGCCTATGCCGAGCCGCTCAATCCATGCGGCGGGAGTGTCGGTGAAGGCATCTGTGGCGTAGTAGTCACTATCTATTATAAAGGGCAATGGCTTACGGTCCGACTTGCTTGGGGCAGGTTGCACAGGCATCACTGGGTATCTGAGCGGATTCATTTCCTGCACCTGTACATTTGATATAGTAACTTTGACATCTTCGCAAAGCGGTATTTCTACTAATTGCGATATGCGGGGCAGGTCTGGCCGGCCGATGTATGTTGAGGGGGTGGCATCGGGCAGGTTCACCACAGAGTAGTTGCTGCCTTCGATGTCGGCAGTGCTGATATTGAACTGTGGTGCAGTGAATGTATATACGGCTTGCGAATAATCGCTGTGGTTGACTGTGAGGGTCTGGCCCCAGGCATGTGACAGTCCCAGCATAAAGATACCCAGTAGTAGGGTGGTAATTCTTTGTTTCATATCAATGGTCATAATTAATATGTATCTCTTTTATATTTATTCTTGCTATTGTTGTCTTAAAAAATACTTTTTCTATATATATTCGTCAGAAAGACTAGCTTGACTTGTCGAAAACGTTCCACGGTGTGGGTGCGGTGATGCAGATGGGCTCGTGGCGAACGGGGTGGTCGAATTGGAGGCTGTATGCGTGGAGCGATATGCTTCCATCAGGATTGGAGCGTGGAAAACCGTATTTGAGGTCGCCCTTAATGGGACATCCAATATGGGCAAGTTGGCACCGTATCTGGTGGTGGCGACCAGTGTGCAGTTCGATTTCCAACAGATGGTATCCACCTGCAGACGTTGCCAACACCCGATAGTCGAGTACCGCAAGTTTGGCACCTTCGGCATCAGGGTTGTCGGTGACGAAACTTTTGTTGAGGCGTTCGTTACGTACTAAATAATTTTCCAAATGGCCTTGCTGGTGTGGCGGCATCGCTTTGACTACGGCACGGTAGCATTTCTTGAAGTCTCGGCTTTTCACCAGCTCGTTCATGCGTCCTAGAGCTTTGCTGGTTTTCGCGAAGATAACTACGCCGCTGACGGGTCGGTCTAGTCGGTGAATCACACCGCAGAAGACATTGCCGGGCTTTGCGTCGCGTTTTTTGATGAATGCCTTTATCTCTTCTGCCAGACAGGTGTCTCCGCTTTTGTCACCCTGCACTAGCTGGCCGGGCAGCTTGTTGAGGGCTATCAAGTGGTTGTCTTCATATATTATCTGGTCGGAGAGTGACATGGTAGTGTAGTCTTATTCGGTGGGGGAGGTGATGGTGCAAATGGGTGAGATGGCGTTTTTCACCACGTCCTGAAGGTCGACATCGATGGTGAAGTGCTTGGGCACAAAGAGGTCGATACGCGAGCCGAACTTGATGAAGCCCATCTCTTGGTTCTGCTTTACCTGCTCGCCTTCGCGGGCGTAGCATACGATGCGCCGTGCCATGGTGCCGGCTATCTGGCGTATCATGATTTTCTGTCCGTCGGGCAGGCGCAAACCCACCGAGGTGCGCTCGTTCAGCACGCTGCTTTTCGGGTAGGAGGCGACGAAATAGTTGCCACGATGGAATTTGTAGTACTCCACCGTTCCGTCGCAGGGGTAGCGGTTCACATGCACGTCGGTGCCGTTCATGAAGATACTAATCTGTATGCACTCCTCTTTGATATACTCTTTTTCCATCGTCTCCTCGATGGTGACGATAACGCCGTCGGCTGGAGCGATGAGGCGTGTGCCGTCCTCGGTGAAGATGCGTCGCGGAATGCGGAAGAACATCGCCACCATCACCCAGAAGCCTAGCAGGATGGTCATAAAGAGATAGTGGAACACCGTCCAGTGCTGGACAAAGAAAATCATCAGCAAGTATATCACCATCACCACGGCGAACATACCTAGGATAAGTTTTTTACCTTCTCGATGGATGTACATGTTGAATTGAAAATTGAAAGTTGAAAATTGAAAATTATCCGGGTGCGGCAACTAATTTTAGTTTTTACCTTTTACTTTTTAAAAATATAAGACGAGTGCCAACATGGCTATTAGCGTTGCAAAGGGGATAATCATCAGTAGGCTGTCGAAGCGGTCGAGGAAGCCACCATGGCCAGGCATGATGTTGCCTGAATCTTTAAGACCGACCGAGCGTTTGAGCATCGACTCAACCAAGTCGCCAAGAGTGCCGATGATGCTACATACCAGAGCCAACAACAGCCAAAAAGGCCAACTAGTCTGGTGATAGGGTAAAGCGTTAAACATAGGGCCGATTAGTATGCCCACTGCCACACATGCTGCTACGCCAATGGCTGTGCCCTCCCAAGTCTTACCTGGCGAATGCTTGGGCCACATCTTGTGTTTGCCGAATAGAGAGCCTCCCATATAGGCAAAACTGTCATTCACCCACACCATGATGATACACATCATGAGGATGTTAAACTCGTAGTGTAAGATTGACATGAGACCTAGCGGGAGGGCACAGTAGACTACAGGTAGAAGGGTATGGAGAACGTCGCCAAAAGGATGCTCCGAGTTGCGCCACAACTCTCTCGCTAGTGTTATGGGAAGGGATACAAAAAGTAGGAGCCCCGCTAGTGCTATGAGGGTAAAGCAGAATGCACTTCCTGACTCCATCTCGTTTGAACCTAAAGGTAGAAGGCTTACCCCAAGCACCATCAGGGTGGTGAAGAAATAACCCAGCGGCTTGTTGGGATGGTTGTTTTGCATTTCGGCAATGCGGTAGTATTCGAAGGCACAGCCCAGTGCCACGAATAGGGCAAAGGCCGTTAGGATGAGTATGCCTATATTGTCATTGCCAATCAGCCGTCCGCTATATATCGAGCCGATGAAAAGGAGCGCATACACAGTGGCGCTGGCTGTTCTAATCCAAAAGGTTTTCATGTTTGTCTTGGATTTGGTTGTCCGACGAGACGGGGGTGTCGATGTTGTCCGACTTGTCCGACGCCTCTGACGTTAGTTTTAGTTTCTCTTCTTCTTTCTGTTTCTCTAGGTCGGCTTCACGAGGACCGTAAATGCGCTCTAGGTCTTCGCGGAACAGTACCTCTTTCTCATACAGCTGCCCTGCCAGCTCGTCCATCTGGGCACGGTGACCCAATATGATGCTCTTGGCGCGGGCGTAGGCCTCTTCCACTATACGTTTCACCTCTTTGTCAATGGTTTCGGCAGTTTTCTCCGAGAAAGGTTTGGTGAATCCATACTCGTTCTGCCCCGTGGAGTCGTAGAAACTGATGTTTCCCAGCTCAGGACTCATGCCGTAGTAGACCACCAGCGACTGCGCCATCTTGGTGGCACGCTCTATGTCGTTAAGGGCACCTGTGCTTATCTTGCCAAAGAAAATCTCTTCCGACGCACGCCCCGCCATCAGGCTGGTCATCTCGTCAAACATCTGTTCGTAGGTGGTTATCTGTCGTTCTTCGGGCAGGTACCATGCTGCGCCTAACGCTTTGCCACGAGGCACAATGGTCACCTTGATGAGTGGGTTTGCCCAACGCAGCAGCCAACTCACCGAGGCGTGGCCGCTCTCGTGGTAGGCAATGGTGCGCTTCTCTTGTTCGGTAAGCACCTTGGTGCGCTTCTCCAAGCCTCCCACTATGCGGTCGATGGCGTCAAGGAAGTCCTGCTTGTCAATCTTGCTCTTTCCCTTGCGGGCAGCGCAGAGGGCAGCCTCGTTGCACACATTGGCAATGTCGGCACCCGAGAAACCGGGAGTCTGCTTGGCAAGGAAGTCACGGTCCACGTAGGTCTCACTTCCTTCGTCGTTGTTCAGTTTCAGATTACGCATGTGCACGTCGAATATGGCCTTGCGCTCTTCGATGTCGGGCAGCTCTACATATATCTGACGGTCGAAACGTCCGGCGCGTAGCAAGGCCTTGTCGAGTACGTCGGCGCGGTTGGTGGCAGCGAGTACGATGACGTTGGTGCCACTACTGAAGCCGTCCATCTCGGTGAGCAACTGGTTGAGGGTGTTCTCACGCTCGTCGTTGGCGTTGCTCAGTCCGGCATGGCCGCGGGCACGCCCCACGGCGTCAATCTCGTCGATAAAGATGATGCAAGGAGCCTTCTTCTTAGCCTCGTCGAAGAGGTCACGCACACGCGAAGCACCTACGCCCACGAACATCTCCACAAAGTCGCTACCCGACATGGAGAAGAAGGGCACATTTGCCTCGCCTGCCACAGCTTTAGCCAGCAGGGTCTTACCCGTACCCGGAGGCCCCACCAGCAGCACACCCTTGGGAATCTTACCACCCAGGTCGGTGTAGCGTCGAGGATTCTTTAGGAAGTCTACCACCTCCATCACCTCCTCCTTGGCACCCGCCAGTCCTGCCACATCTTTGAAGGTGACATTGGTGGGTGTCTTGCCGTCGTAGACCTTAGCCTTATTTTTGCCGACGCCAAAGATGCCGCCACCGCCGCCCATCTGGCGTTGCGAGACACGGCTCATGACTACGAAGAATAGGATAAGCATCAGTATGGGGCCGAACATGATCAGTATGTCGCGCCATGGGCTGGTGCGCTTGTCGGGGATGAGGTCGATGCGCACGCCAGTCTCTTCTTCTAGCTGGTCAAGGTCTTTTTCAAAACTTTCGAAGGTGACAAACTCGTAGACATAGAATCCCGCATCACCGACAGTCTGGTTCATCATGTTGTGGCTGCGGAGGTCGCTGTAGGTTGAGTCGTTCTTGATGGCGGTGGGCTTGATGTGTATTTCGGCAAATTCCTGATTGACGATGACTATTTTGGTGTAGTCCTGTTTCTTGATGATGGACTCCAGTTTTGCCCATTTTATTTTGTGGGGGCCGCTGGAGGCATCCTGCCTCAGTAACATACCTCCCAGTGCCACAATGATAGCACCGTACACCACGTACATTACCCACCCCTTCTTAGGAGTATTGGGCTTCTGCCCGCCCTGAGTGCCTTGGGGCTTATTGCCCTGAGGGTTATTTTTGGAATTATTGTTGTTCTCTGCCATGAAAGGTTGATTGTCTGATTGTGAGTCTATGTTTTAAAGGTGAAGCGTCCTTATGAACTGGTAAGCGAAGCAAATTTTTAAGCATTCAATAGTGTTCCGTCCTCCCATAGTTGTTCTAATCGGTAGAAGTCTCGTTTCGACTGTAGGAAGATATGTACTACCACGTCGAAGTAGTCCATGAGTATCCACTCTGCATTCGTGTAGCCTTCCACTTTTGAGGGATTGAGACCCGTGGCTTTCTTTATTGTCTCGTGCACATGGTCGCTCAAGGCACTCACATGCGACGGTACATTGCCCGACGCTATCACAAAGAATGATGTGGGAGCCGACGGCAGGTTGCGGAGGTCGAGAATCTTCACGTCCATGCCTTTTTTATCCTCTAGTGCTTGGGCGGCCAGTTTTGCCAGTATTTCAGATTCTGTCATGTTTGGTGATATTTTTGATTGCTTGATTGTCTGATTGTTTGAGTGGTTATTGATTGTCTGATTGCTTAATTGTTTGAGTAATTTGACTGCGTCAGCCACTTAAGCATTCAAGCATTCAAAACAGTTTTTAACTCTCAATTCACTCATTCTAAATTGGCTGTTAATGTTCTAATGCCATTTTCCTCGACTATTTCTACGCGGACGTACCTGTCGGGCAGCAGTTCCACTATCTTTTCAGTCCATTCGGTAAAGCAGTATTCGCCACTATAGAAATATTCTTCGTAGCCGATGTCGTATGCTTCCTCTGCCGACTTCATGCGGTAGAAGTCGAAGTGGTATACAGGTGTGCCTTCTGCTGTGCTGTAGGCGTTGATGATGGCGAAGGTGGGACTGCAAACATTGTCGACTACTCCCAATTGGCGGCACATCTCCTTGATGAGAGTGGTCTTGCCGACACCCATCTTGCCAAAGAAGGCAAAGAAACGTTCGTCGGCGAATTCCTTCAGCAGCTGTGCTGCCACTTCGGGCAGTTGGTCTGTATGGTGGAAAGTGGTGTTCAAGGTGTCGAGGGTTCTTTAGCGTAGTCTGTCAGCAGCGCGTACCTTTTCTTCGTCTTTCTTAATGGCTCGTTGGGCAAGGAACATCAGTATCACTGCCACAATGGGGCACCACGTCCCGATGCCATAGTGTACGTCAATGTCGGTACACGCCATTGGTACCGTGACTTTGGAGATGTACGAGTCTACCGCCCAAATGAAGATAAGGAAGATGTCCACCACGCCCAATAAGAAGGCAATGGCTACCACCCGCATCTGCGTCACGCGTTTTTTGAACAGGAACATCGCTACCAAGGCGATGGCGGCTGAGAGTATTGTCAATACCGTCAGTGGCCATACTTTGATATATTCCTTTTGCCCCATTGTCACAGCCTCGCCGTTGAGTATGTCGTTCATCAAGCTGGGATTTTCCTTGGGTATCAGGTTCAGCTCTCCGCTTACTGGTACGCCGAGCGGGGCCTTTGCTGTGAATGACGCTATGGGGAACATAAAGCACATAGCCATGGCACATACTGCTAGCAGCAAAAATAGAGTCTGTTTTCTCTGTATCATCTTTTTGAATGTGTTAATGCGTGAATGCGTAAATGTGTTAGTCTTTTTTTCTAGTGATTAGTGAAAAGTGATTAGTGATTAGACAAATCTGAATGTGTTAATGCTTTAATGTGTTAATGCTTGAGTGGCTGGCGCGGTAAAAAAACTCAAACAATCAAGCAATCCGGCAATCAAGCAGTCATTTCATTTTTCAATTTTCATTTCCATTAGGTCGCGATAGTGGCGTTGGTGCCATTTGCCTAGCACTTTGCCTTCTTTGAGCATGATAAATCCGGGGTTGGAACGCAGCATGGTCTCGATGGCTGTTACGTCGGCAAAGTAGAATTCCATATCGTCGAGTTTGTTGGCGTAGAGGAAGTTCTCTACATCCTCAGGCAGCGCGGAGGTGAGCAGCACCATTTGAATGCCGTTTTCTTGGGCAAAGTCTAATGTGTTCTGTATGGCGGCAACACCCTGCTCCGTCACCTTGTCGAGGTGGTGTATGGTGGCTATCAGCACGTAGTCGGTCGAGCCAATGAACTCTTGTGCATGGTCGTTCATGTCCATGTCAAGCATCGAAAAGCCGTCTGCCTTTATCTCGTGCGGGTCTTCCACTCGGCTGCTCTCCCATTCCCATTGCTCTTCCCATTCGGGGTCTTCCATCTTCTTCACTAGCTCTTCCGACGAGAACTCTTCGCTTTCGCCCGTTATCTTGTTGCGGTAGGTCACATAGCTCTTCACCTGCAGGCTTTCGTCGAGGTCTACCATCTGGTTGCCCACTCTCCACGGACGGAAGTCGATGCAAGGCTCGTTGTTGATGTTGTAGAACCCGAATATGACCATCAGCAGTATCGAGAAGGCAGTGACCAGCACATCGCGTTCGAAACGTTTTTTGCGTCGTAGGTTGCGGGTCAGGAATATCCATACTGTAGGCACATCCAGTGCAATGTTTTTCCAGAAGGTCTGCCAGTTGGTCAGTTTCACCGCGTCACCAAAGCATCCGCAGTCCGTCACCTCGTTAGTGATAGCGTCGAAGAGCGTGGTGGCGGTGAAGAATACCATCATCAGGACCAGCAGCCATGCGCTCAGGCGGCGGAATGCCCCGAACACCAGCATCATACCCACGGTGAATTCTAGCACTATCAGCGTCATCGCCATCACCGTAGCCATTGGCACCAGCCATTCGAAGGTGAGGCTGCCAAACTGCCATGTGGTGAGGTATTCGGTTATCTTATATGATGTACCCAGCGGGTCCACCCCCTTCACAAAGCCCGAAAACAAAAACACCGCTCCCACCACCAGCCGGGCAATGACATTCAGCGTCCAATTGAGTTTGTTATCCTTGATTTCCATATTGTTGTTATTGTTGATATGTTGAAATTGAAAGTTGAAAATGAATTCGTTAATCAAAGATTTACACATTCACACATTCAAGCATTCACACATTCTCTTACTTCTTTTCAGGCTCTGTCCTTATCAGGCAGAACAGCGAGTAGTTGATAATGTCCATATAACCACCTTCCACGCCTTCCGACACCAGCGTCTTGCCGTGATTGTCCTCTATCTGCTTGATGCGCCATATCTTCATCAGTATCAAGTCCACCATCGAACTCACGCGCATCAGCCGCCAGGCCTCATCGTAGTCGTGGTTCTTGTCAAACATCAACATAGAGGCGCGGGCGATATGCTTGTCGTATAGTTCCATCGCTTTTTCGAGAGGCAGGTCCAATGGGCCGTCCTGCCCCAGCTCCTGCTGTATCAGTGCCATCGCCGCGTAGTTGACAATTGCGATTAGCTCGGGTCGGATGCCGTCACCCACACGGTTCTCGCCACTCTCCTGTATGCTGCGGATACGGTTCGCCTTGATGAATATCTGATCGGTCAGCGACGGCATCCTCAGCACACGCCACGAAGTGCCGTAGTCGCGTGCCTTCTTCTCAAATATTTCCCTACATAGGGCTATTTCTGTCTCAAATTCTTTCTTAGTATTGGGCATAATATTTATATAATGCAAATCATGATAACGTCTTTTTTGTTTTTTTATTGCTGTCGCACAATTAAAAAAACAAAATTCCGTTCATTATATACAAACAGCAAAGATACGACTTTTTTTTCATATATGGACAGAATGCCTCATTTTTCACCTTTCACCCTCACCTGTAGGGGTCGTAAAACCACCTTCCACCACCCGGTGGTAATGGGGATTCTCAACATCACGCCCGACTCCTTCTACGATGGTGGCCGCTACACCACGCCCGATGTCGTCTTGGCTCATGCCCGACAGTTGCTTGCCGATGGTGCCGACATCATCGACATCGGTGCCGTCTCCTCTCGTCCGGGTGCCCAACTGCTCAGCCCCGACGAAGAGGCTGCCCGTCTGGTCCCCGTTGTCGAATTGCTCCGCAACGAGCTGCCTCCAGACACCATCCTCTCGGTCGATACCTGCTACAGCCTTCCTGCCGCCAAGGCGGTAGAAGCGGGTGCTGACATCGTTAACGACATCTCTGGTGGACAGCTCGACTCGCAGATGTTCCCCACCGTCGCCTCGCTCCGAGTGCCCTATATCCTGATGCACATGCGTGGCACCCCTGCCACCATGCAGCAACCAGAGAACACCCAGTACGCCGATATTGTCGACACCCTTGCCGACTACTTCACCGCCAAACTCTCCGAGTTGGATAGGCTCGGTGTCCGAGAGGTATGTCTCGACCCGGGTTTTGGCTTCGCCAAGACCGTCGAGCAAAACCACCAACTCCTGCACCGTCTGCCCGAGTTAATGGCGCGATTTCCACAATACCCCTTCTTGATAGCCCTCTCCAATAAATCGATGATTACCCGCAAACTACCGTCACACATTCCAGCCTGTGCATTCCCCGATGTACCAGACTCCGAGTGGGGCACAGTGGCACTCAACACCGTCGCCCTGCTGTCGGGTGCCAGCCTACTCCGTGTCCACACACCCCGTCCCACACGTGTCGCCATCGAACTACTCTATTAAAAGTAAAAAGTAAAAACTAAAAACTAAAATTTGCTGCCGCACCCAGATAATTTTCAATTTTCAACTTTCAACTTTCAATTCCCATGTTCCCCTTACCCGAAATCCGTTTTGTCGACATCCTCGATGTCCTGCTGGTAGCCATACTGGTCTACGAGCTCTACCGTTTGGTCAAAGGCACTAACGTCATCCGCATCTTCTGGGCGGTAGTAGGCATCATCATCTGCTGGCGGGTCTCCGACCTGTTCAACATGCGCTTCTGCTCCCAGATATTTGGCGGCATCATCAACATCGGCATCATCGCCTTGGTCATCGTCTTCCAGCCCGAGGTGCGTAAGTTCCTGCTGCTCATCGGCACTAAGACACAGCTCACTGGCGACACCTTCGTCAAGCGTTTCCAGTTTTGGCGGCGCGATGTGGCAGGGCGTGCAGGCATCAATCTCGACCCATACATCCACGCCTGCATGCACATGTCGTCAAGCAAGACAGGTGCCCTCATCATCTTCCAGCGTGCCAACTCGGTCGAGGAACTGGTGCGCACGGGCGAACTAATCAATGCACAAGTCTCTGCCCCACTGTTAGAGACCCTCTTTTTCAAAAACTCGCCGCTCCACGACGGTGCCGTCCTAGTCAAGGACAACACCGTGTTAGCGGCCCGTTGCATCCTGCCCGTCACCTCCCGCACCGACATCGACCCCAACCTAGGGCTGCGCCACCGCAGCGCCATCGGTGTCACCGAACAGCTCGACGTTGTCGCCGTCATCGTCTCCGAAGAAACTGGTGCCATCTCCTACGCCCTCGAAGGCGAGATACACCACAACATCACCCCCGCCCAGCTCCGCCAGGCTCTCGAACAGCTGCTAGAGAGCAGCATTATAGAAAAAAAATAGGTCTCAAGAAAAATAAGCACTCCTCAAGTTGCATGTGTCTACATTGTTCCCAATGGTCAGTTTCCAGTAACTAAAGCGCATTCGTTTAAGGCAACCTCTTGTAATTGCCTTGAAAGGACATAAATAAATCTAATATAATAGCAATATCTCGTGTAAATCAAAAGGTTACAAATGACGTGCTGGGCAAAAATCAAATACGAATTTTAAGAAGTATCCTTAGTTGTTTTTAGGCAAATAGGTAGTATAGCTATATAATTATTTGCTTGCCCGTTGAGTCAAATCGAATAATAGAATGTGTCCACTTGGCGTAGGCAAAGGTGCCATCTAGTCAAATGGTTTACGAAAGTTGATAGACACAGCTATCCTGATGGTGGAAATGAATCTAAGACAATATATGTTTGGACATTATTGTGTGTCTATTATAAAATGATTCAAACGTAGAGTGTTATGACATGTTGGGCATGAGAAATTTCTTTGGTCAGGATGTCCATCAGGTGCCTCGAGAGAGGGATAGCCGTTCGAAGAAGTGATTCTTTCGAGTAGATGTTTGGGAGGGGCAAAATGAGAACCGCAGCAAGGACAGGTTATTTGATGTTTGTGGTTGTTTGGAATATTGGTGGCAGGCCCTGCAGTCACTAAAGGTATATCACGCATTGTTTCGCCACAGCTGTTCTCTACCACTACCACTTCGCCTGCATCGAGTCCGGCAATGACACCATCACGTGTAAAAGCCGCAGAATTGCAGTTGGCAGAACAAATCACACGGTTAAGCATTACATTATCTCGATACGAGAGTTCTTGCTTACCAGATTTCGCGTTTTTAAACACTTCTTGGAGGTTCCAAATAATAAATGTACGATCGTTAGCACCACTGACAAGTGTAAGGCCGTCAGGAGCCACATCAAGGGCATAGATTCCGCGGTTGTGACCATGTAAGCGTGCTACAAATTGTTGTCCATCTGGCTGATGAAGGTCCCATGCAATTACGGTATTGTCCCATGAGCCAGAATAGAGATATCGTCCATCAGGTGAAAATGCTACCGATTTTACTTCATTTTCGTGACCAATGAGACGTTGTATGATGTTTCCTTTAAAGGGGTCAAAGAGAGTAACGCAATTATCGCGGCAGGCCACTGCTACCAATTTGCCACATGGAGACCATGCAACGCCATGCGAACTATTGATGTAGATTATGTTATATATGGGATAGCGTTTCGATAATCGTGAATTTTTATAACGTCCGGTAATTTGATTGATGCCTTTGTCGTCGGGGTTCACATCGTTTTTAGGATAGGGGTCATGACCTGTAAGTTCACGCTCAGTGAATCCGCGCACAGGCTTATGTGTTCGGATGTTCCACAAGGTCAATATTGTGCCCTTGCCAGCCCCATCCTCGTCAATGGCATTGCTGACTGCCCATTCGCCGTTGGGAGAGAATCGAGCCGCATTGATAAATGTAGTGTGTCCACCATTTAAGTATATGGGTTTGGACTTTTCTTTATCAAGGTCGATAAGCATCAGTTTCCTATTGCCAACTGAGCAGAGCGCTGTGTGGCCATCGGGAGCAATATCAATAGAGTAGATTGATGGTAATTTGTTGGTTACAAGAATACCAACATTATCTTTGCTACCCCATTTGACGATAGTTCCATTAAGAGATGTAGCCATTACTTCCATTCGAGACGTCTGTTTTGACAGAATGGCAACATTGTCGAACCAATGACGATAACTATCAGAATTAGATTCTATGTTCTTTGTGTCATTAAAAGTGAGCTTTGAAAGGTTCCATAATAATAGGCGTCTATCACGTCCGCCACTTATTAAATGAGAGCCATTAGGCAGTAGGCTCAAAGTATTGACATCTTTGGTATGACCCTTCAGCGTGTATGTTTTCTGGTGTTTTTTATCTGTAGGGTGGGCCACAACAATGATATCGATATCAATCATGATAACAATTAGCGAACCATCAGGTGTTGCTGAGAATCGGTAGTCTGTAGGTGTCTTAGTCTTGTAAATAGGAAATGTGTTGATGGGTTTCTTTGAACTTACGGAGAGGTCGTATAGTTCACCATTTGCTGTGCTAACCCATATTGAATCTTTAACTTTCTGTATGGCGCGTATTTCTGTCGGTAGGATGGCTACACATTTTTCATCTGTGTCAGTTATATTCAATATGGTTCCGTTTTTGCATCCTGCCAAAATTGTGCCATCAATAAAAGATAGTATGGTTATTGTGGTATTCAGTTTCCTGTAGTTTACTGCTTTCCCAGCGACAATATAGTACAGAGCACCGTTGGAGTAGGCTGCCCAGCATCCGTCTTTGGTGTCGGACAACAGAGAAGTTACTCGCGCCTTCCTTTTAGGCTTGAAAGTAGGCTTTATTTCAAGAGCAGAATTGATGTCCCATCGGAGTACTTGGCCGTCCCATGAACCAGACCATGCAGTTTTGAAATCGTTTTCAACAGATAGTGCACTCACCTGGGCTTGATGTCCATAGAATGTGCGTAACACTTTGTTTTTCTGAATGTCCCATACCTTGCATAGCTTATCGTCAGAGGCAGTAACCACAATGGAACCATCCCTATTGACCGCAAGGGAATTGATGCACCAGGAATGCCCTACAAGCTTTTGGACAAGAGGAGAGTCCCTGACATATGCTTGTCGATTGGTACGCAAGTACAATTCTGGAAGGTGACTAGCCTTTCGCTCCATGTATTCGTTTGCGAGTTTCATAAGAGGACCACTATCGTATGCATTGTGCATCAATTGCAACGTGAAGTATTTGCTTTCGACTGAAAAATCGACAAAGTTAGCCAGTTCCTTAACTACAAAGTCATATATTGTATGCAACTGTCGTTCATATCGAGACAATACAGCTCGATTGAGTAATTGCATGTATCGGTCGATATTATCTTCTGGATTAAGTAATGTGGCACTATCAGTGGCTGAGAAGTGGCCTACAGCATCTGAAAGGGTTTCAATGGCAACTTGTAAGTCGGAAAGATAGTCGAATACTAGACCATTCTCAGACTTGTACTGAATAAAGTCAATGTCAAGCAATAGACGAGCAAGTTCTTCGTATCGTCCTGATTTTTTAAGCACGCGAGGCAGCTCCTCCAATGCACGAACATCTTTCATTCTGTATCGCTCGCTAAAAAATGCGGTGAGGAGTAGGAAGGCTCTGTCACGGTTGTATCTTTTTCCGTCGAGAAACTTCTGCACACCCTCAAACACTTGGCGATGGTTGAAATTATTCACGGCTCCACCTGTAACAATACGTTCTGCTAGCATGAAGCGTATGTCGTAATAGAATCGAGTCCAGATTATAGACGGGAAAGCATCGACAACGGGTTTAAAGTCGTGGTAAGAATGCTTGCGGAAATTATCCATAAATTCTTCGTCGAGGGCAAGCAGTTGCCGTATCTCTCCATCTGAGATTCCACGGCGTGTGAGATACATGAATGCTAGTGCACGTTCCACCATCCAGCCATGGCGACTGTCGTTAGCCATCAAACTGAAAAAGCCGTCCACAAGATCAATCTCTTTTGTGGGGATAGTTATAGTACGTCCCTGGGGATTCATGGTTATGGTGTATCCTTTTTTGTCATCAATAGTCACCTTATCACTATCGTGCCATTCGGATGCTATGCCTGCTATCAACTTTAAGTAGATGGGACGGTAGCCTCCTTTCTTAAACGCTTCTATAACTGTCGTCGTCTGTTCTGGAGTGAGTCGACGTTTATATGATTTTAGATTGGCTAGCAGTATTTTCTTTATATTTTTTATTCCCTCCTCCTCCATGCTGTCAAGTGTTCTAGTTGAATGCGTAGGTAGACTATTCGATTGTCCATCAACAATGCGCGACACCAGAACGCAAACATTTCCTTTAGCATCAAGGGGAAGCCAATCGAACGAGCGCATGGGATCATTCTTTGGCAACTGATCGATAGCATCTATCATCAGCACAATTTTCTGACCTTTGTATGTGTACATCAGGTGGTTGACGGTCTCTACTAGTTCGCCATAGGACTTTTTGTCCCATTCGTCCTCTTTGAGACCCTCAATTGTGTGCTTATGGTATAATTCTTGCAATATACTGGTGAGAATAGCCTGACCCGATGTTGAGCGTCCCTCACCCACGGATCGGATGAGTACTATGTATTTCTTTGTTTTAGTCAGTTCGATATACACCTTTCCCATTACTGATGACTTGCCTGTACCCGACAGGCCTTCTAGGCAGAATAGGCGATCTTTTAAAGATAAAGATGGAAATCTGACCATCTCGTTCACAATCTCAGAACGTCCACAGAAGAATTGGGTGCGCAGTCGGACGAACTCCTCTTGGCGTATTACTTCCTCTTCCCAAGAGGTTTTTCGCTCGCGCTCGTATGCGTCCATCTCGTGTTCAACAAGATGCTTGAGCAAACATTTCAGTTTGTCTTCCACGGTAAGGAGATATTTGTCTGAGTGGTACTCATTGTAGCTCACGGAGTATTCACATAGCGATGATACCTCATTGACTAGACGTTCTTTGATTTTCTGCTTAAGGTTGGAAATGGCTACTTGGGCGTACTGGCGATGGTCGGGAATATCAAGTAGTGGTTCAACAGAAAGTGATTCGTCTATGCCTATAACTGTGCGTATGTATGCTGCTACTTGTTGTGGTTCAACGTGTTTTGATAGTGCTCCATGGGCGATTTCCTGCTCTGTTGCTGATGC
>CAMZFW010000008.1 GCA_947306225.1 uncultured Bacteroidales bacterium | reverse complement strand
CCAATGGCTTGTACTGGGAATCTTCAGTTTTAAGTTCATCAGAAGGGTGTGTGATAAAAATGGATACTGCGATGCATCCCGTGTTTGTTAAAAAACTAAATTGCACATCCGACCCAACGCATTGGCAAAAGGTATATGCCATGAATGCTGTTTCTTTTGATACGGCAACAAACACTTTATTTGTGCTGGGGACAGTCACACGAGACCCAACATTTTATATTACGGAAGGTGTGTATATAACTTATGATGGCGATACCTTAGATTTAAGAAATAATTTATATTGGTTAAGGATGGATATGGAAGATGGAAGCCTTGTCTCTTATGGAAAAATTGGTTCAACATCCGACACCCGTACACTTGTAAACAATCGGGGTGATATAGTGTCAAAAAACAACAGGGTTATAACACAGTTCTTTTCTCAATATAACTACATCTTTCAGGATAGTATCATTACCAGTTCTTCTGATTATGCAATAGGATGTATGGTGTGGGACTACGAGGGACATGAGATACAATACATTGATTATAATGGTGGTTCCAGAGAGGACAGGCTCAATATGGTTAAGTTAGCCGACAGTGCTTTATATTTAGGAGGTACCCTTTATAATGGTGCCACATTTGGTAACTATACTATTAATCCTTCGGTTAACAGTACGGCCTATCTGGCCAAGTATGTCGACACGTCGTTTATGACACCGTATGTCTACACCGACCCGCGTGTCGAACAGGCTATCGAATGGAGCCAAGGCCTTTCATTCTCTCTTACCGACTCTCCCGTCACCCTTACCGCTACGGCAACAAGCGGACTGCCGGTCTCCTATCGCTGCGCCGATACCTCTGTGGCAAGAATCGCTGGTAATACTTTGCATCTTCTGTCCAACGGCACCACCACCGTCACCGCCTACCAAAACGGCAACGAATATGGCTATTACCCCGCCACACCAGTGTCAAAGACACTGACCGTTGCCAACGTCGGCATCCCCGCTGTTGAGGAGGCACAGATAAAAACCTACCCCAACCCCACAAGCGGTCAGGTGACCATCGACCTTGCTAACCTGCCGCCGATACAGCCCGTGGTGCGCGACAGCAGCGACATACAGGTGACCCTCTCCGACGAGGCAGGAGCCTTCGTGAAATACGGCAATCCCTTCCGCCAAAGAGTCAACGTAAAAGTTGAAAGTGGAGAGTTGAAAGTTGAAAGTGGAGTCGTCACCGCCTACCTCACCGACATGCAAGGCCGCCGCGAAGAAGTCACCCTCACCCCCGCAGGCAATGGCAAGTACACATTAGACCTCACCTCCCGCCCCCAAGCCACCTACTTGCTCACCCTCACCACCGCCACTGGCAAGACGCACACCATAAGACTGCTGAAACAGTCCGACATCTTCAGCCGATAATTAAAGATTATTTTGCCATGTGAAATATTTGTCGTATCTTTGCAAATTGAAAATATAGAAAAAACAATCATTATGTGTGTCATTGAAAGAACCAACCGCAATATCACTGTGAGGATGACCAACGCACGGTGGAACAGGCTTATGGAGCTGGAGAAGGCTTACCGTACGGCCTGTGCTGTGGTACGAGCCAAGCGCGAATGCGAGGAAGAAACATCAATGAGTGTTAGTGAAGCCCTTTCTTTTGTCGACAGCCTATGATAAAGGAAGTCCGTTTCTCCAACGATTTCCAACGGGCCTTCAAACGCCTGAAGAAACGCTATCGGTCGTTGCCTGAGGACCTCAAGCAACTGCTTCTGTCGTTGGCCACAAATCCTCGTCAAGGTGCCGAATTGTATGACGGAATGCGCAAAGTGCGTATCAATTTCACATCCAAAGGCAGAGGGAAAAGCGGTGGAGGACGGGTAATTATACGTCTTCAAGTCGAAGACACCCGACTATCGTTCCTCTACATCTACGACAAGAGCGATATGGGAAATGTGTCAGACGATTTCCTCGATGATATTATCTACAATCTTGACCACGGTCGGTATACGGGCATGAAATATCCCCCCAATTGATGCTATTGCAGCTAATGATAACCACTCTAAAAAACTATGACTATGGGAAACATTGCGGTCTTGCGGGCAGAATATGTGGACGGTTTGTCGCTGAAAGTATTCTTCAGTGACAAAACAAACCGTGTGATTGATTTTAGCGACTTCTTGCTACGCCATCCTCATCCTCAATACAACAAATACCAGAAGCCCTCCCTGTTCAAGCAGTTCACCATTCGTTGTGGCAATCTGATATGGGGGAAACATGCGGATTTGAGCTTCCCGGTAGAGGCTTTATTTGCTGGTGATTTAGAACTGTGTGAATAGGTTAATTTATTTGACGCATTGAAAGCTGATTCTGATCAACAGGCTGTCATAGATATTGACAATGGACGTCACCTGGTGCTGGCACCGCCGGGCTGCGGCAAGACGTTTATACTAGCCGAACGGGTGATACAGGCCCATGCCCATGGCGTTGAGTATGGCGACATGGTGTGCCTGACGTTTACCAACCGCGCCAGCCGGGGTATGCGCGACCGTATCAGCGAGCGCACACACAATCCGGTGCCTAGCGACCTGTTTGTGGGCAATGTGCACAGGTTTTGCTCCAATTACCTATTCGACCAAAAGAAGGTTCCGCAGAACAGCGCGGTGATTGACGACATGGATTGCGAAAGCATCATCACCCACCTGGGACGGCTGAACCCACTGGAGGGGCATGGCCGCTTTGCTGCCGACATCGTGGACATGCAACATGCGCTGAGCCAGCGCGAGGCGGGGATGCCCAAGGAACTAATAGTCCATGCCGACCGACTGGCGGAGGCGGACTCGCCATACGGGCAGCGCAAGACAGAACTGGCACGGCTGTATGCCGAATATAAGGAAACTGACTGTCTGTTGGACTTTGAGGACCTGCTGGAAAAGACGTACATATACGCCTCGCAGGACGAAAACCGCCACCGCTACAAGTGGATACAGATAGATGAGGTGCAGGATCTCAACTTCCTGCAGTTGGCAATTGTAGACCTGTTTGCAGCCGACGATGCCACGATAGTGTATCTGGGCGACGAGCAGCAGGCGATATTCTCGTTTGTGGGTGCCCGACTGGAGGCACTGGAGTATCTGCGCCACCGTTGCAGTCCCAATATTCACCATCTGGGCAAGAACCACCGCTCGCCGAAATACCTGCTGGATGTTTTTAACCAGTACGCGGTACGTCAGCTGGACATCGATGCCGCCCTGCTGCCTGCCACCGATGACACGCGCGAGGCTCAACCGCAGGACTGCTGCTTGTTTCGCGCCTGCTATCACGACCTAGGGCAGATGTATGACAAGGAGGACTTGCGATGCCAGTACGACGGCAGCTATTGCAGCCTCTGTCGCAGGGCAGTGGCAGACGAGTACAGGCTGGCTGTGGGACTTGCCCACCGCTATGCCGAGTTGGAACCGGAGGGGAGGGTGGTGATAATCGTGCCGACCAATGCCGACGCTGACAGGATAAGCCGAGAGTTTGGCGATACGCCGCACTTCAAGATCTCGGGCAGGGACGTGTTCACCACGCCGACGGTGCAACTATTGCTGTCGCACCTGAACGTGGTGGCTAATGAGACATGCTTTATCGCGTGGGCAAGGCTGCTGTATCACCTGCACATATTTCAAGAATATGCAGCCGCACGCAACCTGATGCGCGAACTGCGCAGCCGTGCCATCTCGCCTACCGACCTGCTGGTGTACGACGGCGGTAGCTATTTGCAGCAGTTTGTAAAGGTGCTGGACAATGAGGAGGTGGTGCTTTTCGACACCGAGACCACGGGACTGGACGTGTTTCGCGACGATATTATCCAGATTGCCGCTGTGAAGGTGCGCAACGGACACTATGTGGAGGGGTCGGATTTCAACATCATATTGGAAACCAGCAAAGAGATACCGCCCATCGTAGGCGGACACGACAACCCGATGCTCACCGTCTACCTCAACAGCGAACGGCTGGGTAGGGAAGAGGGGCTGCGCCGTTTTATGGAATACTGCGAGGGCTGTGTGCTGGTAGGGCATAACGTGGAATTTGACTACCATATCCTAGAGGCGAATGTGCGACGCACGCTGTCGCTTGCGCTAGGCCATCGGCAACGGTTCGACACCCTGAAGATGGCGCGGCTAGTGGAACCGAGGCTGCGGGTGTACAAACTGGAACGGCTGTTGGAAACGCTCCACTTAGAAGGCTCCAACACCCACAATGCCATCGACGACGTGAAGGCGACGCTGTCGCTGCTCACCTATTGCAGGCAGCGGTGCAACGACTACCTGCCACGCCAGCGCGAGCTACTGTCGAAGCCCGAGGTGCGCGGCATGTCGGCACGGTTCAAGGAGGTGTATGCCGACCTGTTTATGCACACCTATCGTCGCCAATATGCCGAGGTGGATGAATCCGAAGCCAATCCCGCACTGGTCGACGAACTGCAATATCTCTACCACCGCCTGCTGTCGCAAGGCGTGGTGGAACCTGCCCCGAAATGGCAGCATATAGTGGACTACCTGTCGATAGATGTGATAGACACCCGGCAGGCACCTACGCTGCGCGAACAGCTGGACCGCTATCTGGGCGACATCAACACCACACGCGAGTCGGACTTGTGCGACAGCACCAGTATGCGCACGATGCAGCGCGAACGATACTTTATCGCTACGGCACACAAGGCAAAAGGATTGGAGTTTGAGAGTGTGGTGGTGTTCAATGCCACCGAGGGGTCGTACCCATACTACTACAACATCAAGAACAACGACCAAGAGCATATTCGCGAAGATGCGCGACGGTTCTATGTGGCACTGTCGCGTGCCAAGAGGCACCTGTGCGTCACCTATTCGCTGGTCAATGCCAAAGGCTATTCCAACAAGCTCACCCCCTTTATGAAAGCCATAGCAGACCGCTTTGTCAGCTATGCCTTTGACCCCGAATCGGGGAAAGTTGTAAAGAACTAAGAAGTATTATTTCATCCTTCATGATACTAACAGAGATATATAGTCAGTCGAAAATAGTGGAACAGCTGGGTGCCATGCTCGAGGCAGGGGAAGACCGCGTTCATGTCGACGGGCTGACAGGCTCGCTGCCCGCCATCGTGGCGGCATCATTGGCGGAGAAGTACCCCGACAAAAGCCAGCTGCTCATCGCCACGGGCAAAGAAGAGGCATACTATCTGCTCAACGACCTCGAAACGCTGCTCGACGAGGCAGACATCGAGCTGGAAAGCAAACGCGTGCTGCTGTTCCCCCCATCCTATCGCAAGCCCCACAACGTGCGGCGCCCTAATACCGACCCCGACCAGCCTCCCACAGTCCAAGATGATGGTGGCGACCTCTTTGAGACCGACAATGCCAACATTATGCAGCGTAGCGAGGTGGTCAACCAGCTTAACGCTGGCCGTCCGCTATTGGTGGTCACATTTCCAGAGGCGTTGTCAGAACGGGTGGTTTCCAGCCGCACCCTCACCCGCAACACCTTGCGTATCGCTAAGGGTACCAAGGTGGACATGGACTTTGTGATGGATGTGCTGCAGGAATACGAGTTCGAGCGTGTCGACTTTGTGGTCGAACCTGGGCAGTATGCCGTCCGCGGAGGCATCATCGACGTATTCTCCTACGCCAACGACCAGCCGTTCCGCATTGAATTCTTCGACGACACGGTCGACTCGCTTCGCTCCTTCGACCCCGTTTCGCAGCTCTCCGTCCGCCAGTACGACACTATCAGCATCCTTCCTGACATGCAGCGGCGGGCGCAGGATGTCGTTACGGTCGAAGACCGTGTGCCGCTGACGCACTACTTCGGCTCAGGCGATGTGGTGTGGGTGCAGGGACTGATGTTCGCATGTGAGAGCGTCGAAACCCTCTATGCCAATGCCGGACGCGACGACAAACACTATGTCTCAGCCAACGACCTGCTGCGCTCGCTGCTGCGCTGCCGCATAGTGGAGCAGGGCAACAGCACCTACTTCACCAAGGCGCAGCGTCTTGCCGTACAGTCAGCGCCACAACCCGCCCTTGGTAAACAGTTCGACATGCTCATCGATACCTTCCGCGATTACCATGACCGCGGCTACCGCATCCTAGTCACTGTCGCTAACGAGCAGCAGCAGCGCCGTCTCACCAAGGTGCTCTCCAGTGTGCAGCCCACCTACGACGCTATCGCCATCGCCAACGGCAAAGGCATCGAGGCGCAGACACTTGCCACCGACGTACAGTTTCTCAACTTCCAGCTGAGTCACGGTTTCATCGACAACGACCAACAGCTGCTCTGCTTCACCGACCATGAGATATTCGAACGCTACCACAAATACACCGTCCGCGACCTCCGTGATGCACATCAGGCGCTCACACTCAAAGAACTATTTGAGTTGAAGCCGGGCGATTTTGTCACCCATATCGACTACGGCGTGGGACGGTTCAGCGGATTGGAGAAAATCACCGTCGGCGGGCACACGCAGGAAGTCATCCGCCTTATATACAAGAACAACGATACCCTCTACATCAGCATCCACGGCCTGCACAAGATAAGCCGCTACGTGGGTAAGGAAGGCACCCCACCTACGCTCAACCGCTTGGGCAGCAATACATGGCAGGTGCTTAAGCAAAAGACTAAGAAACAGGTCAAAGACATCGCTAAGGACCTCATCGCCCTCTATGCCAAGCGGCGGGCCTCGAAGGGCTTCGCCTATAGTGCCGACAGCTATCTGCAGGAACAGCTCGAAGCCTCCTTCTTCTATGAAGACACCCCCGACCAGCTCAAGGCCACGCAGGATGTCAAGCACGACATGGAAGACACCGCCCCGATGGACCGTCTCGTCTGTGGCGACGTGGGCTTCGGCAAGACCGAAGTCGCCATCCGTGCCGCCTTCAAGGCCGTCTGCGACTCCAAGCAGGTGGCTGTGCTGGTGCCAAACACCATCCTCGCCTTCCAGCATTACAACACTTTTCGCGACCGACTCCAGGGGCTGCCTGTCAACGTCGACTACCTCAACCGCTTCCGCTCCACCAAAGAGAAGAACGAGATATACCGAGGAGTGGAAACCGGCAAGATTGACATTCTCATCGGTACCCATGCCATCACCAATAAGAACCTCCACTTCAAAGACCTCGGGCTCCTCATCATCGACGAGGAACAAAAATTCGGTGTCAGTGCCAAAGAGAAGTTGCGCCAGATGAAGGTAGGTGTCGACACCCTCACCCTCACCGCCACACCTATTCCGCGCACGCTGCAGTTCTCCCTCATGGGCGCACGCGACCTCAGCGTCATCCGCACCCCGCCGCCCAACCGCCAGCCCATACAGACCGAGCTGTGCAACTTCAGCGAAGAACTCATCCGCGATGCCGTCCGCTTCGAGATGAGTCGTGGTGGGCAGACCTTCTTTGTCAGCAACCGTGTTGAGAACCTGCCAGAGATGGCGGGATTGGTCAGTCGCCTAGTGCCTGATGCCCGTGTGGGCATAGCCCATGGGCAGATGGATGGCAAGCAGGTCGAAGAGACCATGATGCAGTTCCTAGAAGGCGACATCGATGTGCTCGTCGCAACCTCCATCATCGAGAACGGTTTGGATATACCCAACGCCAACACCATGATTATCAACAATGCCCAAAACTTCGGCCTCAGCGACCTCCACCAGATGCGAGGCCGTGTGGGACGCAGCAACAAAAAGGCCTTCTGCTATCTGCTCATCCCCTCCTACAGTATGCTCACCGACGAGGCGCAGCGCCGCCTCAAGGCCATAGAGCAGTTCTCAGCCATCGGCAGCGGCTTCGACATCGCCATGCGCGACCTCGACATTCGTGGTGCAGGCAACATACTGGGAGCCGAGCAGAGCGGCTTCATCAGCGAGATAGGCTACGACATGTATCACAAGATACTCAACGAGGCTATTGAAGAATTGAAAGAAACCGACTTCGCCGACCTCTTCCAGCAAGAGGCTGAGGAATCGAAAGGCTACGCCAAAGACTGTGTCATCGAGACTGACCTCGAGGTGCTGCTGCCCGACGATTATGTCACCAGTGTCAGCGAGCGTCTGCTCCTCTACAAGGAACTCAACGACCTTGTTACCGAAGAGGAGCTAGAACGTTATCGCGAGCGACTCGTCGACCGTTTCGGTCCCATTCCCGAACCCGCGCAGCAATTAGTTAAGACCATCACTCTGCGGCGGATGGCGCAACAGTTCGGCATCGAAAAGCTGGTGCTCAAGCAACGCAAGATGGTTTGCCACTTCTCCTCCAATCCCGACCATCCCTTCTACCATTCACCCCACTTTGCCCAACTGATTCGCTACGCCCAAAGCCATTCCGACACCGTTCATCTGCGCGAGACTACCGAGCGGCTGACGCTTGTCTGCGACAACGTCGCCGACATCCGGCAGGCGATAGCCGTAGTGTCTGAGTTGAAGGACTGAAACTATTGTAGGATATTGCGGATTCTTTCTGCTACCTGCTCGGGATGGTCCACTAGCAGCTGTCCGTGATTCATTCCCGAGAATACGGTCACGTGTGTATTAGGACATAGTGTCACCAAATGCCTCGCCTGTGGCTTGGCAACAAAAGACTCCTTGGTGCCGTGCCAATAGTGGATGTCGGCACCTTTGATGGATTCCAACTTATGGGTGTAGACATCCTTATATCCCTCCAATACCGCCCTACCCCTTCCGGAAGGCCATACTTTCTTGCATTCGTCTAGCAGCACGTCGAAATAGTGCGAGTGGAACACCCATTTCCAAAACCCTGTCCAATGGTAGCAGGTCCATACGTTGAAGCACTGGTAGTAGCGGATAGGCCCCACAAGCCATCTAGGCAGCGGCAGCAGCGGAGCCGCATCCATAATGGCATGGTCGATGACGACCTCGTCACGTTCCATCATCCGCGACAGAATCTTTCCACCCAACGACAGCCCGTAGGCAGCGTCAAGATGTCCGCCCAAGTTGTCTTGCACATATTTTGTCGCCTGCGCTGCTTGGTCATCAACAGATGTGTACTGCGATGTGGTTTCTGTCAGAAAGCCGTCCAGCCCTGCTGCAACGATGTAATGGCTGTCCTTCAGCAGGTCAATCAGTGGCATGAATATCTCATGCGACACCCCAAGCCCAGGCAAAAGCAGCAAGGAGGGGTTTTCTCTGTTTCCGTAGGTGTAAAATATCATGGTCAAAAGTGAAAGAAGAAGAACACGTTTTGAATGTGTTAACGTGTGAATGTGTGAATGTGTAAGTCATTGACTAACGAATTAACACATTAACGAATTAACGAATTCATTTCATTTGTCCATTTTAACTCCCATTATTAGATTTTGTCGTGATTCAGGATTGTTGGCGTGGAGTGCGCCGACAATGGGACAGGTGTCCATCTTTGGGCAGTCGCCGCAGGTCGTCACACGTTTTTCCATGGCGCAGTGGCGGATGGCACAGAGACTGTCGCAGTAGACGGTCTTCTTGCCGTTGACGCGACAGCCCTCGCAGTTGATGTGCTCAGGCAGGATAGGTGCATTGTTCAACTCAGACCATAGTTTGGCAGTTTTCTCACGCAGAGACTGGTCGTTGTTCTTCGTGGCGATGTAGGCATCGCACTTTTCGCAGTCTATGCCGCAGTAACCAATCAATTGTTTCATTTCTTATGGGTGTTCAGATTGTAAACCATAATGTATTCTTCTGCATTCTCTTTCACTATCGTAAACCCCGCTTTGAGATACATCTTCGTCGCGTAGTTCTCTTTCTGTACCGACAATGAGACCTTTTCGTACCCTTCCTGTTGTAAACGCAGAAGCATCTGGTGAAGCAGTTCAGTCCCAATGCCTTTGTTGCGGTAGTCTTTGTATAGCGAGATGGCAAGCGAGGGGGTGTCCTCAGCTATGTGGCCATAGTCGTTCATGATGCGGCTCCACACTGCTCCAACAACTTTTCCTCTGACCTCTGCCACCAGGCATTTGTCGTCGGGGTTCGTGCCAAAGTCTCTTACATAGACTTGCAACTCTTCGCTGTTGATAATTGATTTAGGAGGGGGTGTTACCCCCTCGGGAATGAAGATGGCCTCGTATAAGAAGTCGTTCAGCAAGGGGATTTCTTGCTTTTGTATTTCGCGAACCAGGTATTTCCGTTTGATAGGATGCCTAATGACGGTCTTCAGCTTTGTGGCCTTCACCTTTCGGGCATCGCTGAGGTATAATTCGTGATGAAACCTGTGGTCGTTGATGTCTAGCGTGTAGCCCCGTTCTTCGGCATAGCGATGCATCAGTTCCACAGTGGCGGGCTCGTCGTCATACGGTCCGATGTGCATGCATTGTACGCAAAGCCCCTCATTGTAGGTCAGGAACTCTACCTTGGAGAAATTCGTTTTCTTTTTCCTTGTGGCTTCAGCGACAGCCCATTCCAAGTCAGCCTTTGTCACAAAGTCGGGGAGGCGGATAACGGAAATCCACTGGAATAAGTCTTTGCGCGCATAATCAACCCCCGTAACGCCCTCCTGCCACCAGAATCCTTCCAACGGAGGAACGACATAGTCGAAGTAGCCGTCAATTCGATGGCTGCCCATTTTGCTCATCTTGATGGTGAATGCGATACCGTAGAGCAGGCCGATGGCCTGTTTGTACTCGCCGTCCTCGTCGTTAGGGTTGCCGCTGCCACGCACTGCCACGAAATTCATTGCAGGAATGGTGACGATGCTGGGCTTTGCCGGTGGGAGATAAAACTCTTTATATTCTTTTTTGTAGTCGAATGCCATATAATATCTTGTTTGCTAAATCTGAGTATTTCTCAAACTGACTGTAGCGGCAACAACTTCAAGCAGACCAATGATGAAATAGATGTTGCTCAAGGTGTTGACCCCCCATGCCCACCATTCGAGGATAATCCACAACATCAATATGCTCCCGCAGACCATGACGGAGTATGGGGCCAGTTGGTGCCGTTTAATCAGCAGGATTGCCGCCATGAGTTGTGGGAGACCGTTGAGTGCCAGCAGCACATAGCCCGACGGGATAAAGTCTTTGAAAAAGACATCAGGCCATGGCATCTTTGCCCTCAGCATCTCCAGAAGTGGCTCCATTCCCCACATCTTGCCGGTGGGGTCGACCCACATCATCGTGGCACCAGCGACGGCCCCAATGCCAACGAACAAGGTCATTATGATTTGAAATGTTCTCATCTTTCATCGACTTTTTGCGATGCAAAGATACGGTTTTTTTGCGAATTGAGCCTCTGTCTTGTAATTTTTTTTGATTGCTTGATTGCCGGAATGTGTTATTTAAACTAAAAAGTAAAAACTAAAAACTAAAAATTTGAATTCGTTAATTCGTTAATGTGTTAATTCGTTAATCAAAAAAAGACTAACACATTCACACGTTAACACATTCAAGAATTATTTCAACTTTCAATTTTCAATTTTCAACTTTCAATTTAATAAGTTTTCAACTTTCAAACAATCAGAGTAATTTTTTTTTAGTTACGACACAATAAAAAAATTAATTTGGTGTTATTTGGGGACATTGTTGTGGAATTATTGCATGAGCCGAGGTGGAAAGTGTGTGGAGGATGCAAGTATACCATGCGAAATGATACTAAAGAGAAACGTATATTTAAAAGCATTTGTACTATGAAAAAATTGTTTTTGTTCTGCATGCTCGCTTTGGTTACGATGGGTGCAGTGAATGCTCAAGAGAAAAAAGAGGAGGCTGTGACGGAACGTGCGCACGGTCCCAGAATCACCTTTGCCGAGAGAGAACACAACTACGGCACCATTCAGAAGGGTGGCGACGGCAATTGTGCCTTTACTTTCACCAACACAGGCGACGAGCCTCTGATACTGTCGAGTGTGCGTGCCAGCTGTGGCTGCACCACCCCTAAGTGGACCCAGAAGCCCGTGATGCCCGGCAAGACCGGTGAGATTGGCGTTCGCTACAACACCAACAACCCCGGTGGCTTCACCAAGACTGTGACTATCACCTCGAACGCCGTGAACGAACCTCGCGTGGTGGTAAAGATTAAGGGCAACGTGGTAAACCCTGATTAACTTTAGGAATGTGTTAACGTGGTTTTGAATGTGTTAATGTGTTAATGTGTAAATCGATTAACGAATTAACACGTTTACGAATTAACGAATTCATTTTGATTAACGAATTAACACATTAACGAATTAATGAATTTATTTTCAATTTAATAAGTTTTCAACTAAACAATGCCTAGTATTTCAAAGAAGGGTACCGAACTGCCGCAGTCGGCTATCCGCAAGCTAGTCCCCTTTGCTGACGCAGCCAAAGAGCGGGGAATACATGTCTATCACCTTAATATCGGCCAGCCCGATATCGAAACGCCCAAAGGTGCTCTGAAGGCTTTGGCAGAGACTGCCCGAGAGCTTCCGGCCAGCAACGGTGTGTTGGAGTACAGCCATTCGGCGGGTATACCCAGCTATCGTCGTGCCCTGTGCAACTACTATCATCGCCATGGTATCGATGTGACCCCCAACCAGATTATCGTCACAACCGGTGGTAGCGAGGCGTTGCAGATGGCTTTCACTGTGTGTCTCAACCCGGGCGACGAAATCATAATCCCCGAACCTTATTATACCAACTACAATACCTTCGCCAAACTGTGCGATGCCAAGATTGTCACCATTCCGAGCGACATCAAGACGGGTTTCGCCCTGCCTCCCATCGAGGATTTCGAGAAGGCTATCACACCGCGCACTCGCGCCATCATGATTTGTAACCCCAACAACCCCACGGGTTATCTCTACACCCACGAGGAGCTGCTGAAGGTGGCGGGTCTGGTGAAGAAGTACGACCTCTATCTGTTTGCCGACGAGGTGTATCGCGAGTTCTGCTACGACGGACACAAACATTTCAGCGTCATGCAGCTCGAAGGCTTGGAGCGCAACACCATCCTGTTCGACTCCGTCTCGAAGCGTTACAGTGCCTGCGGTGCCCGTGTGGGCTGCATGGTGACACGCAATAGCGAGGTGTATGCCATTGCCATGCGTTTGGCGCAGGCTCGTCTGTCTCCCCCCAGTTTCGGTCAGATATTCGCCGAGGCTGCTGTCGACACTCCGCAGGAGTATTTCGACAAGGTGCAGGCCGAGTATGTGGCGCGCCGCAATGTGATTGTGGAAGGTGTCAATAAGATACCTGGCTGCTTCTGCCCCATGCCCAAGGGCGCTTTCTACACGGTTATCGACCTGCCGGTGGACGACAGCGACAAGTTCTGCCAGTGGCTGCTCACCGACTTCTCGTACGAAGGTGCCACGGTGATGCTGGCTCCTGCCACGGGTTTCTATGTCGACCCGGAACGTGGCCGCCATCAGGCTCGTATCACCTACTGCATCTGCATCGAGGACTTGAAGAAAGCCATGAAGTGCCTCGAGGAAGCCTTGAAGGTCTATCCCGGAAGAATCTAATTTAAAAATTTGGAGTACTCGGAGTTCTCGGAATGCCTGAGAACTCCGATTTTTTGTCAATCATGGATCGAACACAACGACGCATTCAGATTATTCAGGCCTGTCTGGCACTGCAGCAGCAGGTGGCGGCGACCGCCAAGCAGGAGATGGACTCGGCGCAGCAGCAAAGCAACGACTATGGTGCCAACGTAGACCGCTACGACTCGTACCGCACCAAGATGATGCGGCAGCGCGACATGTATGCCAAACAGCTGTCGAATGCCAATGCCAGCATACGTGTGTTGCAAGAACTGTTGCGGCATGCCCCTTTCGATGTGGTGGAGCATGGGGCGATAGTCGTTACTGACAAGCAACGATTCTTCCTTAGCGCAGGCATCGGCAAGTTTATGGTGCCGTACCAGTCGCCTGTGGATGTGCCGCAGGAAGTGTTTTTTGCCATTAGTGCGCAAACGCCCATCTATATGGCCTTGAAAGGGAAAAGGGTAGGGGACAGCATCACCTTCAACGGGATGACTCAGACAGTCCAAGAGATTTTGTGATAGGCTCTTTCAGTTCATCGAAACGGAAGAAGCGGTGGCCGCAATGGTCCTTCCATATTACGCTGCCGTAGTTGGGAAATATGTCTAACAAAGGACGGTGGTCGCCCAGCAGCTCGTCGTCGGTGCTGAGGGCAAAATGGAGCTGCCCGTCGTGGGGCTTCAGATGTTGGAACACTTCACGGTCAAATGCTTTGTAATCTGTCAGCCGTTGCGAGATGGTGTTCCCTGCTTGTGCCAAGTGCCGTTCAATGGTGTCGACAATGTTACGTACGGGGTTTACGCACCACACCGTGCCGTGGTAGAAGGTAGTGGTACACAGGGCATAGAAGCCTCCCGTGCTACTGCCTAATATGAGCTGGGGCTGTTCGTGCGCGACAATCTCTTGCAACTGGCGGTAAATCTCTTGTGGGGAGAGGGTATCGTAGTCGAAAGTGGGGGCGACGAGTCGTGCCTCGGGGAACATGACTTGGAGTAGCTGTGCCTTGGTGGCCTGTCCTGTGGAGCCGTATCCGTGGATGTACATCATTGTTTTCATCGTTGGGGATAACGTCAGATTCTTAAATTTATTGCCCTTTGCAATAAAAAGACCTGTTATGCGTTACCAATGAAAATTCAAAATAGTATGTATCGTAAAATAACTTTATTGGTCATTTCCCTCCTATTGACAGGAGGCAGTCTGTTGGCTCAGACCCAGCAGCAACGGCTTGAAAAACACGTTTATTATCTCGCTTCCGACTCGTTACAAGGGCGTCAGGCGGGTTCCGATGACAGTCGCAAGGCGGCGGCATATATCGAGAACGAGTACCGCCAAATGGGTTTGAAACCTTTTGGTAGCTCTTATCGTCATTATTTTGTTCGCAGGGTGGCTGCGAGAGAAGGCTCTGCCATCCCGATTAATCCCGATTCTGTGGACTACTATGAGCAGCATAACCGCCCTGTTTATTGTAACTTGGTTGGTGTCATCGAAGGTAGTGACCCCGCATTGAAGAACGAGTTTGTCGTCATAGGCGGGCATTACGACCATTTGGGAGTGAAGAATGGAGAGGTGTACAACGGGGCTGACGACAACGCCTCGGGCACGGCGGCTGTCACTGAAGTGGCACGGCAGCTGATGGCTCGTCGTGGTGAACTGAAGCGCAGTGTGCTCATCTGCGCCTTTGATGCCGAGGAAATAGGTCTTCACGGTTCCTATGCCCTTACTAAGGAGCTGAAACGGCTGGGCTTGATAGGCAAGGTGAAGATGATGATGAGTGTAGATATGGTGGGCTGGCTCAAGCAGGGCAAGCATTTGAAACTCACGGGTACAGGCACGTTGAAGGACTGTGCCGACCTCATCAACGAGGTGGCTTCGCAGACAGGTCTGCCAGTCTCTACGGGTCGCTTTGAGACATCCCCCTTCGGTGCTACTGACACTGAGCCTTTTGCCCGCAAGAATGTCCCCACGCTGCATGTCACCACGGGTCTCAAATCTCCATACCACAAGCCTGGTGACGACCCCGAACTGATTGACTACCCTGGGTTGTCGCAGGTGACCGACTTCCTAGCCGCCCTTACCCTCCGCATGGCATCTGACAAACAGCCCATGGTGGCGACAGGCAAGATTGCCGCCAAGCATCGCGACGCTCGCAAGTTCCTTGAAATAGCCCCTGTAATAGGCTTCAACTCCACACAGTTAGTGCTTTCTGGCTCAACCTTGCAGCCCGACACTCGGGTGGGTTTCACGGGAGGTGTAAGCACTGAGTGGAACTTTTGTCAACACTTTGGTGCACAGGTTGATGTCTTGTATGAGCGGGCAAGGGCATACTATCCCAACGTGACCCATCTCTTTGGCATCGGCGACACTTATTGGCAGCAGTCGGTCGTGGTGCCAGTGCAATTACGCGCCCTGTTGGGCAATACCACTGCCAGTTTCAATTTAGGAATTGGTGGCTACTATGGTTACCGTTTTGGCGCTAACCTAACTGATAATGAAGGTGTGAGAGTGGGGACGTATCCTTCGCAGCACCAGTACGGTATTGTGTGGAGTTTCGAGATGCGCATGGCGAACCTCTCCTACGGCTTCACCAACTACTACCAGCTGAACGACCTGTTCACTCCTGCTCCAGGCTTCATAGTTCCTGCGCCAATCAAACAAACCTTCGCTTTTACCATAGGACTATATTTTTGAATGTGTTAATGTGTTATTTAAACTAAAAAGTAAAAACTAAAAACTAATAATTTGAATTCGTTAATTCGTTAATTCATTAATCAATGATTCACACATTCACACATTAACACGTTAACACATTCAAAAGGACTAACGAATTAACACATTAACGAATTAACGAATTCAAATTTTCAATTTTCAATTTTCAACTTTCAACTCTCAAATATGTTTGCCATAAAAGAAATCATCGGAGCCTTCCTCGTCCTCTTTGCCATCATCGACATCACTGGCTCTATTCCCATCTTCCTGTCGCTTAAGCACAGCGGCAATAAGTTCCATCCCCTCTATGCAGCCCTGCTCTCGATGGGGCTGTTCATAGCCTTCTTCTACCTTGGCGACGCAGCCTTGCGCCTCTTTGGCGTGGACATCCACTCTTTTGCAGTGGCTGGCTCCATTGTGCTGTTCATCATGGCGTTTGAGATGATATTAGGTGTGGAAATATTCAAGACCGAATCAGGCGGGGCAGGCTCAACCGTGGTGCCCATAGCCTTTCCCCTTATTGCCGGTCCCGGTGCACTTACCACCATCATCTCCCTCCGTGCCGAATATGCCGATATAAACATCCTGATAGCCCTGTTGCTCAATATAGTCATCGACTATCTGGTACTTCGCTATATCGACAGGCTCGAACGCCTCCTAGGTGGTACCGTCATCACCATCTTGCGCAAATTCTTCGGTGTTATCCTTCTCGCTATTGGTATTAAACTCATAACCACCAACCTCGGCAGCATGATACAAAACTTGGGCTAACAGGCTTGCCCGTTCTTATTGTAATCATAGCAACCTCGAAGAGGTTAAATATTAATAACCCCACATCGCACTCATGTGCAGTGTGGGGTAACACATACTCAATCTCTGCGTCCTGAAGGGACGCGACCTTATGAATGCCATTAGGCGGTGTACGCAAAATTGTGTAATGGAATGTACAATTTTCTTGTTTTTCTGTGTAATGGAATGTACATTTTTTTAATTTTTCTGTGTAATCCAATGTACAATTTTGTTATTTTAATGCCAAAATCGAGCATTCGATTACTTGGTTTTGGTCAGTGGCTTTATAGGTGTAAAGTATATAAACACCATCCGCTCATTTCCAATGTCAAAGTTGGTCAATAGTTCAAGGCTTTTGACAAAGCCCACCGATTTTTCGTTGATAATATCAATCATTTCGGTATCGCCAGAGCCATCACTCTTTTCTGTGGTTCGGATGATGAGGTCGCTGGTAATGCTACTGCCATTGAAGAAACGGCTGGCTTGTGACATGGCTTTCACCCCTGCCACTCGGAACATGGCACTTTCATTGGGATATTTTGTTTTCTCAAGTGTTAGGACTGAGATAAGATACTGTTGCTCGTAGTCGTCCACAGCCCGTACTCCTTCAAATGGTGCATTTTCATACATTCGCACAAGGAAGTTAGTCAATGCTGTTCTTTCAATGTTATAGCCTTGTGCCATTGTGCTGATGGAGATTGCGCACATTGTTATGACAATACACAATTTCTTTACCATGATATGAAGTTGTTGTATGTTATAGTCCTAGGTTGATTATTGGCGTATGCCATGCCTACCTCTCGTGCGGCATCTATCAGTTTGTGCTGTGTTTTGATGTGGTCATTGTACTGTTTTAAGGCAAACTCCCATTCCTGTTTACGTTGTTCCTCTGCTATAGCTTCAATGTTGCGCAGGTGGGTGTTGATTTCTCCGATAAGCCTATTGGCATCCTCTTGTGCTTTCGATTGGGGAGAAATATTGGATAGAATTGCTAATGATTCTTTTGCTGCGGTATGGTCTCTTGTTGCTAACCATTTGTTTCTTGCTTGCTGGACTAATATGGCTCCATCCTCATCTATTTTCTTTTGATACACATCCTCCGCTTTAGCCATACACTGCTCATAGCACTCTTTGCACACTTTTGGTACTGCCATCAACTTGGCAATAGCGGCATCATATTTTTGCTGTTGTGCAAGAGAGTTGGCTTCTGTGAGAATATACTGACAATTGTTAGAGTAGTATTCTGCAATTTTCCGTTCAGCATTCTCTACAAAGACTTTCAATAGGGGATTGGATGACTTGATTTGGTTGAAAGCCTTTATCATACTTTGCTCTTCGCTTTGCCCTATGCCAGCCACGTTGAGCACGACAGACTCATACACCTTGTTGTCCACCACGTCTCCAATAAACAGTGTTACTTCCATTTTCTGAGATATTTTCACTGGAGTAGTAGGGGTCACGTCCTTGCTTGTGACATTTACTTTGGCTGTCATTACAAAGCGGTCGGTCAATCCGTTGCTGGCAAGACCATATTGAGTAGCAACCTGCTGCATCTTGGTTTCCAATGCAGCACGTGCCTCCTTTGGTACATTGGACAGTGGAGGGATTACCACATTAATTGCGATGCGTCCATACTCTTGTGCCGTTGCTGTAAGACATACCATTGCAGCAAACAATAATGCTATTCGTTTCATGACTTCTTATTTTTCTCCCAAAACAATAATTGCCTCACCCAATCCCCTTACCATCACCTTTGAGGTGATATTATATGGGGCTTTGGCAAGGTGCTTTCTTAATTGCGTGCCAAAGGCGCGGGCATCCATAGCATTGCCGTTATCGTCATAGAAGGGTATGCACACCTGCTCAAACTGTAGGAAGTTCTCTGTGCCGTCGGTGAGGTTAAAGACTCCTTTTACGGTGTGCTCGCGCATCCACTGCTGTATGCAGTCTGTCAGTTCTTCTCCATTGTATTCCTCTTCAAGGTCTTTGTCCCAACTATCCCAGCATCTAACAGTAAAAACAATCTCGCGCCCATTCTTCTTCAGGTCGCGGAAATAGTTGTCCAACTGCTTGTCGAAGGTTTTGATATGGCTACCGATAGCACATTCCAATAGTTCGGGAACAGTAAGTTCTGAGGGTTGACAGGTGCCTGTGGCTGTGGCTATGCGTTTGCTGGTGTAGCTGTCGAAAGCCTCGAGAATGAATGTGACGGTACGACCGGCAGTTTCTTTGCGGATAACCCAATCCACATTAATGATGATGTCGCTCTTGGTGCGTCGTTTCAACTGGTCAAGCGGACTTTCCACCAACGAAGCTCCGCTGGTCTTGCTGAGTGTCACGTTATCTTCTGCCTGACGAGTGGCGATGGCTTTCAACTCCTGTTCGCAGTCCTTGAGGCTGTAGCCCATGTCGGTCATCAACTGGCCGATGCGGGCAATGACAGGTTTGATTTCAAGATCTTCTTGAAATGCCCTTTGATAATCCGGCACGTGCACCTTCACCCCTTGCTTGTTGTAGGTGGTGGTAAAATAACGCTGAGTACACCAGTTATCGCTTGGCACAATCATCAGTGTTGGTTTCTTCTCCTGAGCCTGCACTATACCCGACAACATGGCGACTAACAGGAGGAATAAATGTTTGCGTTTCATATTCAAATTGAATTATTCGATTTCGTTTTCATTCGCCTTGGAATTCAAATGCTGGATGTAGTTGTCACCTTCCCATACAAGTCTAAAAATCTTTCTCTGTGTGAAGCACCATAAAAAAACTGCGGCTATAGATAAAACAAGCAATAATATGAATATTCCACAGTGCCATGCTTCGTTATTGTAGTAGAAATACACTTTACATGTAGAGATTAGCATCAGCACGATGCTATTTCGAAGAAATGCTTCCTGAGCCTCGAGAGTGGGAATGTTCATCAAGCAGTTAGCTTGAGCAATTCTATAGTATGCTTTGTTGTAATCATTTTTGCTTATTTTCCGTGGAAGTTTCTTTTTTGTTTGAATGAGATTGCTGTTTTCATCGTCCCAAGTATTCTGTAGCATATGCTGTTCCCATATTCTTTTTGACCGTTTGAACAATAGTTCAATTATTCTATGGTATATCATTCCCAAAGGGTAACTGAGGATAATGACGAAAGCACACTCTAAAGGTATGTCAAGATTAAGCTTACAGAAACCAATAATCCAAAGTATGACAAATCCTGGCACCATCATGGTAAGGAGGTCATACAAACTAATTTGTGATGGTATATTCATAATGCTATTTGGATACAACTATTTTAGTTACTGTTTCTAATTGGTTTGCAGGGATGGATATTTCAATTTGTAGACTAGTAATAGGAATCTCTCTATAGGCACCTATTTTTACACAATCAGTCACCTTCTTTTTTGTTTTATTGACAACATATTTTTTAGCCTCCCCATTCACAGCTACCATACATCCCCATCCAGAATAAAAATTGAATAATTCTGGATAAACAACATCATATTTGGATGCAGGGTAGACTGAACCGTCCATATCACTTTTTTTTGCATCCATGAATAATTCAATTACATTTTTGTATTTTTTTGATAGGTAGAGGTCGCACATATGTCTAACCATACTTAATGCGACACTTTTATAAGTCATCCATTGAGGCTCATAAGTCCTTTGATTTATATAGTGGGAATATTGAAACTTGAGAGGAATGAATCTTATTTTATTCCCGTTATTGTCTATTAGTTCTCGGTGCAAACAGCTAGTAACCAAAATATCATAAAACTCTGGTGCTTGGGGTGGTAATCGTGGGATTAAAAAAGAAACATCGGAAAACCCATACTCATCATAATAAATTTCGTTTCTGAACTGTAATGGATTGATAAATAATTTTTTAAATGAATCTCTTAATAGCTTAGCTTCTTTTGGTGTTAAAGAAATTCCAGCTAATGTTGTTACAACATACAAGTAAAACGATTCGGTATTACTGTTTGGAATAAAGTTGATGTATCCGGTAATTTGGGCTCCATCTCCACTTATTATAGGTTCTTTGAGTACTAATTCGCAATCAAACACATCAGGTCCTACGGAACGGATATATGAGATTAAATTTTCGTAGGCTTTACGTGAATTTTCATATTTCAACTGCAATAATTTTATATTGGCGCTTAAAGTTGCCCCAGCAAATTCACATTCTGCGCCTTTGCTTTGGATATATTTGACCAATTTGTTAATGGAGACAGTGGCTTGAAGAGTAACTGAGGTATTGCCATTGGGATGTGTGTATGAACCAAGTTCGGTGTACTTTTGTATATTTCCACTTGATATGGTGGCAATTTCATCCCTCACCAACTGATCGTTAAGTATTTCAGTATTGGCAGAAACAAATGTCCCAAACGTCTGTTCGATAGCTGACCTTAGGGCTTTGTCAATGGCTTGGGTCTTGGTCGCTCCGTCAGCGGAAACCACCAACGTTACTTCATCCTGTGCAAATGTTACCGCACTGTAGAGGCAAAGTGCTATTAATACTAACTTTTTCATTCTGTTTATAGTTCTTGTTGTTATTATACTTTTTTTATTATTCACAAACGACAATAAAAAAGCCGTGAACTTATTTCTGTTCAGTGCTGAGGTTCGCCAAAACCAAATCTGCAAACAAGAAAGCTCACGGTACCGTGAGCGTTTCCCCTTTCCTGTGCAGATTGTGTAGAAATTTGGCGATTTCAGCACTACAAAAGAAAAGCGAATACGCTTCAATATGTCTTTATTTATCTTCTATTCTTTGTTTTATGCCATAGATTATTGTTTTTGTTTGACGGTGCAAATATACGCATTTTTTTGCATTTGTTGTTTTTTTTGCGGCAAAATGTGTGACGATTGGCTTTCGGGGAGGTGGCTTGGCGGATGCGAGGTAGGTGAGGGGCGGAGTCGGGTTCCTTTGTGGGATGAGTAGTCTTATATTCTATATTTTGACTGCTTATTTTTTACTCTTCAACTAGTCTTTGTTTAGGTTACCTAAATAAAAGGTAAACAAAATCTAAACAAAATGTAAACTAAATGTAATATAAAAGATGGATTATCAATGTGTTGTGGAAGATGTTTTTGGGAGATAAAGAAAAAGTCACAACATCAAACCTAATATACTGGTAAACAGTGGTATGAGGCTGTGGATATGGTAGAGAAGGGGGGCTGGAATGATTATCTTTTGAGCAGGGCGTCCAGCACCTTGCAGAGGCGGTTGTTGGTCTCGGAGATTTCGCCACTGCCGTCGATGCTGATGAGGCGGCCCGACACTTTGTAGTAGTCGAGCACGGGGCGGGTCTTGTCCTCGTATTCCTCTAGGCGGTGGCGGATGACCTCTTCGGTGTCGTCGCTACGGTCGCTGACGAGGGCGCGTTCGTGGATGCGGCGCACCAGCTCTTCTTGTGGCACGTCGATGGAGATGACGGCATCTAGCTTGCGTTGTTTCTGTCGGAAGATAAACTCCAGCATTTGACACTGCTGCACGGTGCGGGGGAATCCGTCGTAGATGATGGAGGGTTGGGGTTTTTCGGGCAGAGGGTCGGTGTCGGAGAGGCCGCAGGCACGGCGCAGGCGTACCTCGTCCCATTCGTCTAGCGACTCGCCTCTGCCCATGTCGATGGCTTTGGCTATGAGGTTCACCACAATGTCGTCGCCCACGAGGTCGCCGCGAAGCATGATGTCTTTGACACGACGACCCAGCGGGGTGTCCTGTGCCACTTCCTTGCGTAGCATTTCGCCAGTGGAGAGGTGTATAAGGTCGTATTTCTCTGCCAGTAGGGAGGCCTGAGTGCCTTTGCCAGCACCGGGGGCTCCAAATAAAACGATGTTCTTCATTGCTTGATTGTCTGATTGCTTGATTGTGTGAGTAATTTGACCGCGCTAGCCAATTTTCAATTTTCAATTTCAATTGTATTCATGCAATCAATAACGTAACATTGGCTTTTTTGTTGTGTGAATTTTTTTTGAATGTGTTATTTAAACTAAAAAGTAAAAACTAAAATTAGTTGCCGCACCCGGATAATTTTCAATTTTCAACTTTCAACTTTCAATTATTTCGTTTGTGGTACAATTTTTTGCATGGTGTTGCGTTATTGATAAAAAATGTGAAAGTATGAGTATTGCCGTATTGATTCCCTGCTATAATGAGGAGCCGACTATTGGGAAGGTGGTGGCTGACTTCCGTGCGGCGTTGCCCGAGGCGGAGGTGTATGTCTACGACAACAATTCGACCGACCGCACGGCGGCAGTGGCGCAGGCCGCGGGTGCCATCGTGCGACGGGAACCGATGCAGGGCAAGGGCAATGTGATCAGGCGCATGTTTCGCGAGGTGGAGGCCGACTGCTATCTGATGGCCGACGGCGACGACACTTACCCCGCCGAGCAGGCGCGCCAGATGGTGGGGACTGTGCTGGAGGAGGGGGTGGACATGGTGATTGGCGACAGGCTGTCGTCGACCTATTTCGAGCAGAACAAGCGTCCGTTTCATAATAGTGGCAACCGCATGGTGCGGTGGCTGATACGCCGCTTCTGGCATACCGACATCCACGACATTATGACCGGATACAGGGCTTTCAGCCGCAGGTTTGTGAAGATGTTCCCCGTGATGAGTTGCAATTTTGAGATAGAGACAGAGATGACCGTCCACGCCCTCGACAGGCGTTTCCTCGTGCGCGAGGTGGAGGTGGAGTATCGCGACCGTCCCGACGGGAGCGTGTCGAAACTCAGCACCTTCAGCGACGGCATCAGCGTGTTGCGGACGATTGTGGTGCTGTATAAGGAGTATAAGCCGTTGCGCTTTTTCGGCTGGCTGTCGTTGCTGTCAAGCGTGGTTGGCATAGCGATGCTGGTGCCGGTGCTGGTAGAGTATTTTCAGACGGGGCTGGTGCCACGGTTCCCGACGCTTATCGTGGCGATGTTCCTGCTGTTGGCGGCGTTGCTGTCGCTGTTCACGGGATTGTGCCTCGACGTGATTGTCACCAAGGACCGAAAGAATTACGAACTGCGGATGATTGATTATAAGGATAGATGAAGAGGGTCTGGAGATACTGCTTGGTCTGGGTCGGGCTGATTGCCTGCTTTCTACTCTTCGGTGTGGTGTCGCAGCTGCTGCCGGGCAAGCCCATCGAGCGTCGTGTTGAGCAGACGCTGTCGGGCAACGACTTGGCTGACGACTTCTGCTTTGCCGTGGTGTGTCGACCGGAGCTGTATATGGATAACTTCACCGACGCGCTGATACTCAATCAGGCATGCAATGGGGGCAAAGACAGCCTGTGGGTAAAGGTGATGCTGAATCCAAGACGTACCGACTGGCAGTCGGAGTGCGGCAGTCTGCGCCATGTGGTGGAGCACGACACGGTGCTGCCACAGGTGTATTATGGCCGCTACTGGCATGGCAGCACTTTTGTGATGCGCTGGCTACTGCAGGTGGAGGACTATACGTGGCTGCGATTGGCATTCTATGTGCTGTCGTCGTTGCTGTTGCTGTGGGTCTGTGTGGCGTTGTGGCGACGGCTGGGTGCCTTGGTGGCGGCGAGCTATCTGCTCTCACTGCTGCTGGTCAATGTCTTTATCATGCAGTTGTCCATACAGTTTCTGCCCGTGTTGCTCATTGCCCTTGGGGCGACGTTGTGGGTACTCTATCGGGTGAAAACTCCTAGTCAGATGCTGTTGGCCCTGTTTGTCACAGGGGTGCTAACCACCTTTTTCGACCTCCTCACCTGTCCCGTACTGACATGGGGGATGCCGATGTGTGTCTATCTATTGATGCGCGAAGAGGATGCCGTTGGTCGCCAACTGGTCGTCGCTGGCGGTGCCTCTATGCTGTGGGCAGTGGGGTATGGCGTCAGTTGGGTGACAAAATGGGTGTTGGCGACACTCACCACTGGCGAGAATGTGCTGCGCGACGGCTTTCGCGAGTTCGCCGTCCGAGCAGGCGAATACCAAGATGTCTCCCGGTGGGATGCGCTCATCCGCAATGTCGACATGGTGCAGTGGAGGTGGGTCTTCGTGGTGCTGGCGATAATGGCTGTGTTGGCATTGTTCGGTTTTCGGCGCAAGGGGCTGAGCAGAGTGTTTCCCTGCCTGTTGTTGACATTGCCACCCCTGCTATGGTACATGGTCGCCGCTGAGCATTCCTACCTCCATTTCTGGTTTACCTATCGCAACATGGCAGTTGTGCTCTTTGCCCTGTTCTCTTCTGTGGCATGCCTTGTAAAAGTAAATAAGTAATTCTGCTCTCTTCGTGGTTTTCAGTTCCCATATATTCCTCCTCTACTTCCTGCCGGCGTTTCTGTTGGTCTATTTCTTGGTGCCTGCCAAGTGGCGGAATATGGTGTTGCTGCTGGCGTCTATTGTATTCTATGCCTGGGGCGCGCCCGACTTTGTGCTGATACTGCTTGCTTCCACGATGGCGAATTTCTATGTAGTCAGGATGATGCATCGCTCTCAGAGACCGCGTGCTAAGAAGCTCTGGTGTGCGCTAGCCATTACTATCTGTTTGGGTCTGTTGGCATATTTCAAGTACGCCAACTTCTTTGTGGACAATGTCAACGCCCTGCTCACCGCCTTCGGTCTAGGTACGATGACGTGGACTAAAGTGTTGCTGCCGATAGGCATTAGCTTCTTCTCATTCCAGTCGGTGACGTATGTGGTGGATGTCTATCGCGGCATCAATAGGCCGATGGAGCGGCTGACCGACTATGTGGTCTATATCATCATGTTCCCCCAATTGATTGCCGGTCCCATTGTGCGCTACACCGACATCGCCGACCAAATCACTGCCCAGCGTCGTCTGCGGTGGGAGGAGTGCCTGCAAGGGTTCTACCGCTTTGTGATAGGCTTGAGCAAGAAGGTGTTGGTGGCCGATGTGATTGGGCGTACGGTGGATGTGGCGCTGGGTGGCAATATCGCTGCCATGGACATGGGCACGGCATGGATTACCATCATCGCCTACACCATGCAGCTCTATTTCGACTTCTCGGGCTATAGCGACATGGCGATAGGCCTTGGCAGGATTATGGGCTTCAAATTCCCCGAGAACTTCGACAATCCCTACACCTCTGCCAGCATCAGCGAGTTTTGGCGGCGATGGCACATCACCCTCGGAGCCTTCATGCGCAACTACCTCTACATCCCTCTGGGTGGCAACCGCAAGGGTAGGGGACGCACCTATCTGAACCTTTGGCTGGTCTTCCTTCTCAGCGGATTGTGGCATGGAGCCAGTTGGAACTTCGTGCTGTGGGGTGCCTACCACGGCTGCTTTCTGGTGATAGAACGGCTGATGGGCATCGACAAGCAGCGCAAAGGCTGGCGTGTCTTCCCCACCTTCATCATCTTGTTGGTAGGCTGGGCAATCTTCCGCATCGAAGACTTGCCTACCTGCTGGCTCTTTATCACACGTCTCTTCTCGTTCGACTTAACAGGCTTCGCCCTTGCCGAGCATCCGCAATACTACGTCACAATCGTTGTGGCACTTCTCTTTGCATTCCTCACCCTCTTCCCCTTTGGTAAGAAGGTGGAGCAGTGGGCTTTCTACACCCATTATGGCAACCGCCAGCACATAGCTGTGTGGTCGATAGCCTGCCTGCTCTTCCTCTTTTGTCTGGGTGCCCTCACAGCCACCGATTTCAGTCCCTTCATCTATTTCCGATTCTGACCCTATGCGCAACACTCCCAAGATACTCTGCCTTGTCACCATGACGCTCTTCCTGCTCACTATCTTGCAGGGTGCCACGCATCTCATCAAGGTCAAGCCGCTCAAGGGTGCCTACGTCAGTGCCAAGGAACCCCAATTCACCTTTCCCGCTTTTGTGGCTGGCGAATGGCAGCAGCAGGTAGACCGCTATTTAAAAGACCATCACGGTTTCCGCGAACCCGCCATCCGCCTCTACAACCAGTATCTGTGGTCGGCCTACCATCGTTCCACCAACCCTGGCTCGGTGGTCGTGGGCAAAGACAACTACCTCTATGAGCCTTGGTTTGTAGACGAATACTATACCAGTTGCTTCAATCACTTCTATCCCGACAGCCTCCTTATCCTCGACAACGAAAAGGGCTATGTCTTTTTCCAGCGCATGAGCCGCCTTGCCAAGCTGCAATACATCCTTGAGGAGCAAGGGGTGCATCTATTCCTTGCCCTCCTGCCGGGCAAAGAGCGCATCTACCCACAGTACCTGCCGGCACCAAGCCCCCAAGCCCTTCACGAACGTATGGAACAAGGCCTATATAGTGCCTACGACCACTACAGCGGCTGGAACAGCTTCTACGGCTTCCGCTGCGTAGACATCTGCCACTGCTTCGACAGCCTCCGAGGTCACACGCCCTACCTCCTTTTCACCCAGACCGGCACACACTGGAGCAATATTGCCAGCACCTACGCCTTCGACTCCATCATGCGCTATATGCAGACCTTCGGCCCCGCCATCCGTCCCGTCGTGTTGGGCAAACCCTACCATGCCCGCACCCGTGAGCCCGATGCCGACCTCGACGAGCTGCTCAACAAATCCTTCCACATCCCCACCGAGCGCAACCAGTATGTCGACGTGGCGTTGGGCGACCCTGCTCCCGAGCGCAACCCGTCGCTCGTGGTCATCGGCGACTCCTTCTTCTGGAATATCCTCTACAACTACCCCATACAGGAACTTTTCTCCGACTTCCGCTACTGGTACTATTTCAGCACCATCTACTACGACCCCGACCACGAGAATGTGGCGGACATCGACCTGGTTGACGAACTGTTCCGTACCGACTATGTGATGCTCTCCTACTGCACTGTGCAACTCTACAACTGCGGCAACGGCTTCATCAACCGTGCCTTGCTGGAACTCTGCTACGACCCCGAAGAGATACAGGCCGTCCGCGACAGCCTCGCCGCCGACACCACCTCCCGCCTCACCGTCGACCAGCGCATCGACCGCCACCTAGAGCAATACTTCCCCGCCCTTGCCGACGATTTTCCCACCAAACGCTGCTCACGCCTGACCAATAAAAATACTAGTTATACTAGCCATACTAGTAATACTAGACAAACCAATTGAGATATGCTCTTCAACACATTCCCATTCCTCATATTCTTCCCAGTGGTCACGCTGGTCTACTACCTCTTGCCCTACAAGTGGCGTTGGGCTTGGCTCTTGGCGGCCAGCTGCTTCTTCTACATGTGGTTCAAGCCTATATATATCCTCATCCTTCTCGTCACCATCATTATCGACTACTCCGCCGCGCTGATGATAGAGCGTTACCGAGGCAGTCCTCGCAAGAGCAAGGCATGGCTCGTGGCAAGCATCGTCTCCACCCTCACCGTCCTCTTTATCTTCAAATACCAAGGTCTCTTCCACGAAACACACCTCATCCTGCCCATCGGTCTGTCGTTCCACACCTTCCAGAGCCTCAGCTATGTGATTGAGGTCTATCGCGGCGCGCAGAGACCCGAACGTCACTTTGGCTTCTATTCCCTCTACGTGATGTTCTACCCCCAGTTGGTGACAGGCCCTATCGAGCGTCCTCAGAACCTCCTCCGCCAACTCCATATCGACCAACCTTTCCACCGCGACAACCTCTCGCAGGGCATCATGCTCATCCTCTTCGGCCTCTTTGCCAAGATGGTGGTGGCGGACAATCTTGCCGTCTATGTCGATGCCATTTGGGCCGACCCGCAGCAGTATGGCACCCACGCCATCGCCCTCGGGTTGCTCTTCTACTCGTTCCAAATCTATTGCGACTTCTTCGGCTACAGCACCATAGCCCTAGGTTGCGCCAAGGCGATGGGCTACGACCTCATGGACAACTTCCGTGCCCCCTACCTCAGCAGTAGCATCGGCGAGTTCTGGCATCGCTGGCATATCTCGCTCTCCAGTTGGTTCCGCGACTACCTCTATATCCCCCTGGGCGGCAGTCGTGTGCGTGTCAGCCGTTGGATGTTCAACATCATAGTTGTCTTCCTGCTCAGCGGTCTGTGGCATGGTGCCAATTGGACTTTCGTCCTCTGGGGCGGCCTGCATGGCCTGTTGTTGTTGCTAGAAGGTCTGCCCAAGAAACTAAAATCCCATAAGGAACGCCCGCCGCTTTTCACTTTTCAACTTTCAACTTTCAATTTCCTCAAGGTTCCTTTTGTCTTCTTCTTTGTCACCCTTCTTTGGACTGTGTTTCGGGCTCCTTCGTTTGGTCAGCTCATATTGCTTCTTACCGCCATGAAAGACAACATCGCAACAAGCGCAATGCCCACTGTCGACGTGCGCACCCTGGTGTTCCTGTTGCTATTTGTTATCATGGACGTACTGCTGCGCAACACCCGCTTCGACCGCTGGTGCATCCGTCAGGTACCCGTCGTGCGGTGGGCCGCCTGTTTCCTCTTGGCATTCTGCACCGTGGCATTCGCCAGCGTCGAGACATTCCCATTCATCTATTTCCAATTCTAGCCCATGAAACGCATCCTAGTCATACTCCTCGTCCTTGTGGTCCTCTGCCTGTCGGCGGAAGGCCTGTATCGTTGCCTTTTCTACCAACACGACCGCCACACCTTCAGTGCTCCGTTGGCTCAGATGGTCGACTCCGTCAATGCCACTGGTGCCGACATCCTCTATCTGGGCGAGTCGTCCAACCACACCTTTGGCCTCGACGACACCGACACGGCATGGATTAGCGAGATGGTAGCCCGCCATTACCCCACACTCTCCGTGCGCAACATGACCCACGATGCCTCGCATGGCGAGGTGTACTATCTCCTGCTGCGCAATCTCAGTCCCGACTGCCCTATCTCTACGGTGGTGGTCACACTCAACCTACGTTCATTTGGCATCGATTGGATTGCCTCGACCCTCGAAACCGTCTTGCAGAAACGTCTCGTCATGCTGCAGCCGCGTCCTGCGCTGCTCAACCGTGCCATCCTCTCCTTCAAGGCCTACGACATCAAGAGCACCGACGAGCGCTACCAGCAAATGGCCGACTATTGGGATGCCCACCCCCTGCCCGGTCACCCCAGCGTGCCACGATGGGGCGACAGCCTCAATACCGACAGCACCCGCATGCCCGGCACCTTTGTGCGCAACTATGCCTTCATTATCGACACGCTCGACAATGTGCGCATCCGCGACTTCGACCGCATTGTCCGTTTGGCTCATGAGCGAGGCTGGAACCTTGTCTTCAACCTGCTGGCTGAGGATGTCGAATGGGCGGAACAGCTTGTCGGCCCCGATCTCACCACGCTGATGCGCCAAAATGCCGACCTGCTGGTGGACTACTACACCCGCAAGGGTGTGACAGTGGTGAACAACTTCGACTGCCTGCCCGACAGCCTCTTCCGCGACCGCGACTGGACCACTGAGCATTATCTGCAGGCAGGTCGCCAGACCATTGCCGACCGTGTGGCGAAGGCCTTGCGTCCATTCCACCCCGCCGACTACCGTCCCTGACCCGTCTGGGTGCTCTACAGCAGCCCTCGCGCCTGTCTTGGACGGAAATAACTTGACACATTTTTGCGCAAAAAAAATGCAAAAATGGAGAGAAAAAGAACTAGAAGGACGTACTCCAGAGAGTACAAACTGGAGGTACTGAGCTACCATTACACCCACGGGGAACACCGCCGCAAGACCTGCGAGCGGTACGGCATCGACGAGTCCTCGCTCAGGCTATGGCTCAAGACCTACCCGATTGAAAAAAAAGGCGTATCTTTGCAGTCCGAATTGGAGGAAGCAATGCAGACAAACCAGCCGCAAGAACTTGATACGCAGGAGTCGCTGCAAAAAAGGATCGAAGCCCTGGAGCGTGCGCTCGAGTACGAGCGGATGCGCTGCCGAGGGTACGAGAAGCTGATAGAGATAGCCGAGAGGGAGGAGGGAATCAGCATATTAAAAAAAGATGGTGCCAGGCAGTGACGGCGCTGCGCGTGGAGTTTCCGCACACAAGCGTGGAGACCCTGTGCAGTCTGTTTGGCAGAAAACGCCAGTGGTACTACAAGAAAAGCACGGTGGCGGTCTCCGAGAGCCAGCGGGAGAAGCTGCTGACGGAGTTCGTCGAATACTACCGCGGACTGTGTCCGAGAATCGGTGGGGTGAAGCTCTACGTGCTGCTTTCCAACGACTTGGGGAAGGGGGTGACGCGCGGGCGCGACTCTTTCCTGAAGTTCTATGCCGGAAAGGGCTTCCGCCTGCCGCGCAGCAAGCCGATACACACGACCGACTCCAACCACGTCTACCGCAAGTACCCCAACCTTGTGAAAGGCATGGAAGTGAGGCACGTGAACCACGTCTGGGTGGCCGACATAACCTACGTCTGGATAGAGGGCGACGTGCTGTACCTGCACCTGCTCACCGACGCCT